>JANPIT010000586.1:0-17462 GCA_031425115.1 Opitutaceae bacterium
TCTTCCACGGTCGGCGTGACCTTCAATTCCACGCCCACATTGCGCGACGTGAATTCTTGCGGCGTGCCGGCCGTGATCGTCACGCCCGCCGCGCCGCCGGCCACTGCGCCGGTGCCGACCTGGCTCTGAATTTCACCGTAGCTCTGCGGATAGCGCAGCTCCTGCGCGACCGTGATGTTGGCCGGATTGCCGGAAAGCACCGTGAGTTTCGGCGAGCTGAGCAAGTCCGTGCCTTGACGCTGCGAGAGCGCGCGGATCGCGGCGGTGACGTCGAACTCGCCGACGAAACCGACGATGTTCGCGAGCGCGTTCGCCGTCGCGGCGAGCTGCACCCCGCCAGGGATCGTCGTGGGCGAAACGGGCACGCGGAGCTGGCCCTGCGTCTGGTTGGGATCGGTCTCGGAGAGCGAGATCGCGGGGTCCTTGATCACGAGCGCGTTTGAATTCGAGGTGCTGGGAAACGCGGTGACGAGGGGGCGCGTGACGCCGCCGCTCGTGTAGGTTTCCTGCGCGTCGAAAATCTGGCGGCCGTTCACATCGAGGATCGGAGAACCGGTGTTCGGGTTAACGCGCGGGATGCCGCGGCGGGAGAGATTCCAGGTGACGCCGAGCTCCTCGAGCGCGCCTTCCTGCACCTCCATGAACTTCGATTCGATCTCGACCTGCCGCACGTCATTGTAGCGTGCCAGGATATTTCGGATACGCTCGTTGTTGCGCGACGTCTGCGTGACGATGATCGCGGAGCCGTCGTAGGCGAGCGAGCTGCCCTCGACGGTGAAGCTCACGCCCGCCTGCTGCAGGAAGCCGCGCATCGAAGCGGCCTCTCCGCCCGTGAAGGTCTGCTCCGCCGCCGGTGCCGCCGCGCCACCGGGCGCGTAAGGATCGCGGCCGGTGCCGCCGCCGCCCGCGGCGAGGCCGGTCATGCGCAGCACGGTGGCGCGCGTGACGGGGAAGAAAACGGTCTCGAGCGTCGAGGTCTCACCGCCCGGACGCACGACCACGGCGTCGGCCTGCACTTCATATTGGTAGCCGATCGACTCGGTGACGAAATCGAGGACGCGCTTCAACGAAGCGTTGCGCATCTGCAGCGTGACAGTCGGGTTCTTGCTCGTGGGATCGAGCAGCACGACGTTCACGCCCTTCGCGGCGCTCACGGCGTTGGTATCGAACTCTTCGGATATCGCGCTGAGCGAAGCGACGACGTCGGCGATCGGGGCGCGCGTCCAGCTCACGGCGGGCAGCACGATCTCGGTGATTTTTTTCGCGAGCGGGGCGACTGCCGTGGCTTGGTCAACATCGCGGGTGCGTTCCTGATAGATGCCCGGGCGCTGCCAGCTCTTGGCCACTTCCTCGAGCAACTGCGCGCGAGTTTTCTCACGATTGATCACGCCGGTGTCGGCTTTCTCCTCGGCGATGCGGAGGAGGAAACCCTTCGCGATGCTGTTGTCGGGCTCTTGAGCCTCGATACCGCGGAAGGTTTCCTGGGCGCCATCGATATCGCCAGCGACGTATTGCGCGCGGCCCTTGGCAACGAGCTGCGCAGTGGCGGCGCGGTCGGCGAGGAAGGACGGATCGACGGCAGCGGTAACGGGTTTCGCTTCGGCGCGCGCGATCTGGCGCTCGAGGCCGGAGGTGCGCGAGCTGGAGGGCGCGAGCACGCCGTGCGTGGCCATCGCGGCGCGTGCCGTCGGAATATCGTTCCGCTTCAATGCAGCCTGCGCGCGATCGAGCAGCGCGGATGCCTTTTCCCTTTTCAGGTCGGCGACGAGTTTCTGCGTGAGGGCGTTGGCGGGCAGCGCGGCGAGGGCGGCATCAACGGTCGCGATCGCATCATCAGGACGGTTGGCGCGGATCTGTGCTCGCGCCGCGAGCAGCTGCTCCTGGCCGGCGGCGATCGCTTGATTGATCCGGTTGGTCTCGGCGCGCGCCATGGCTTCGACCTCAAGGTCCGCGGCGCTCGGTCCGCTCTGCGCGGCTTGGCCGGGCTCGGGAATCTTGACGTCGATCATCGCCGGCGCCTGGGGAGACAGCGAACTGGAGACAGGAGACGGAGTAGGATCAGGAGACAGTGGACGGGAGGCAGGAGACGCGGTCGGGGCTGGCGCCCTCTCCACGATCACCGGAGCCGGGGCGGCGGCCCGCTCCGCGGCGGCGCGACGAGCGGCTTCGATCGCGGCGGCTTGGGCAGCGGCTTGCGCCTCGATCTCGCTGCGCAGGCGCTGCACGGCCTTGTCATCGGGCGAGAGCGCGGTGAGCTGAGCCAGCGCACGCTGGGCACCGGCAAGGTCACCCGCATCGCGGGCGCCCAAGGCCTCAGCCAGCAGGCGAACCTTCGCATCAGTCGGGGCTTGTGCAAACGTCTGCCGCAACGGCATGGCCGCAACGAGAAGGCCGGCGGCGAGCACGGCGAACAGCGACGGTGGAAGGGGGCGAGTTTTCATTACTGGAAAGTTGAAGCGAAAAAAGCGGGAAATGGAGGATGGGCGGCGCGGCAAGTTAGCCGCCATCTGGGCGCTCGGGCTCCTCGCCGTCACGGGGCGTCAACACGCGCTGGTCGGGCTGGCTGAGGGTCGGCGACTCTTTCGTGACCTCCACCGAAGCGGGGGTGGTAAGGATTTTTCCGATACGGTAAGTCGCTTCGCCGAGTTTGAACGTGTCGCCGGTCCGCACTTCGCGCGCGGCGGTCTCGCCCGCGGCGGCCACGAAAGCGAACACCGTGCCGGTGAACACGCGGTCACGGTGCGTGAGGGTCACATCGCGCCCCGCCTTCTCGTCGCGAATCACAGCCGTCGCCACCCACTGGCGCGTCGCCATGCTCTCGCCGGCGCGAATCGATTGCTGGCTCACTTCGAAGCCCTTGATCGTGAGGCCGAGATCCGGGAAGCGGCGGCCCACCGTGACAAGCTCCACTTTGCCGGAGGCCGCGTTTTGAAACATCCCCTTCGCGGTGGCGCCACTGCCGGCGTAGCCGATAAGTTGGAGGCGAAATGGCTCGGGACGCACCGCGATCAACTCGAGGCCGAAGGCTTCCTGCTGCTCCTCGTCGAGCAGGCTCGAGGGCGGCTTTACGGTGAACTGCTTCGAGCGCGCGTTGTAGAAAATCTCCGGCGGCGTAAACGCGTCGTAGATCCAATCGCGACCGCGCGACTGCGAGGTCGGCGTGCCCCAGGTCTCGGTCTTGATCGGCGGCGCTTCGGCGGCGGACGGAGTGTAAGGGGTCGTGGCCAGCTCCACGCGCGGCAGCGGGCCAGTCGGCATCGACGTTTGCTTCAAGGCCAGCGACCCGAAGACGCCGGCGGAAGCCACGGCGAGCAACAGCGCGGCGCCGATCAAAATTTTGTCGCTGGAAAGAGCGGCCATGGATCAGGAACCCGGCGGGGCGGCGACGGCCTCCGCGGGAGCGGCGGGCGGCGGGACGAGTTCGACGAACTCGACGGTGACGGTGAATTTCGAAAGCGGCTTGGAAACGATCGGCGTGGCTGCGGCAACCCGGGCCGCTCGGCTCGAAGGAGCGGGCTGCGCTTTGGCAGTCTGGGCGGCCGGCGGGGTGCGGGTCGGTTCCGCCGAGAGCACGATCGACGGCGCGGCCGATGTCACGGCATTGGCGTCCACGACGCTGGCCTCTTCCGTCGGGGCCGGAGCGGTCGCCTCTTCTAAAGTAGCGACTTCAACTTCGACCTCGCGCACCAGCACTGGCAGCTCGAATGACGCGAGCCGGTTCAGGAACGTCCGCAGCGCTGCGGTCTGGCCGATGAAGGTAAAACGAAACGCGGTCGTATCGATAAACCCCGGCACGCGCGCGCTCACGCGCGGATCGATCACAAAATAGTCAGGCCCCTCTTCGCCGCCGATCTCCGCCGGCGGTTCGCCATTGGCCAGCGCCGCGGCGCGCGCTTCGCGTTCCGCCTTGGTCACGGTGCGCTCACGTTTCACCGCGAGCACGGCGCGAGGGCGCGCCTCGATCAACGACTCCACGAGATACTGCGCGATCTGGCGTTGGCGAAACACGGGCTCGATGTGGTCCGCCACCGGACCTTCGTTGGCGTAGGCCGCGAAGCCCAGCCGCGCCGCATCGGGCCGCACGTCGACGTCGAGTTTCTTGGCCTGGTCGCGCGTGCGTTCGACGAAGGTCGCGAGATCGAAATACGCGTCGGTGCGCGCCGTCGGAACCTTGGCCGTGCGAATCCGCTCGGCGGACGGTCCCCTGCCCTTGAGTTCTCCCTGCATCGAGGCGAGTGCCGCCTGCGCCTTGGCCAGATCCGTCTCGATGGCGGTGGATACTTCGCGGGTCGGCGGCGGCATCAGCTCCGCCATACTGGCGAGTTCCAGCTGGCGTTGATCCAGCCGTTTTGCGGCCGCGCGCGAAGCAGACCAACGCTCGTAGATCAGCGCCAGCTCGCCGAGCGCGAGCACCACACAGATCGTGAGACCGATCGCGAAGAGAGGATTTTTGCGATACCAGCTCACAGCAGATTGAAGGTGGAACGGCTTGACCCCAAGCCGTTGGATTGAACCGGACAGAACCCTTTGGCGCGGCCGCGCGCGCTCAAGCGACTTGGGGTCAAGCCGCTCCACCTGGAGCTAGTCTGGGGCGCGTGCTTCACAGCGTTTTCTTCGGGTTGATCACCAGCGTGAAATCAAAGCGCAGCAGCCCGTTCTGACTCGGATCGAAGCGCTCGTTCTCCACCGCGGTGATAAACTGGGAACTCGTGAAGCTGGCGAGGAGTTGCTTCACGCGCTGGAGCGACTGCGGGCTCACTTTCGATTGCGGGTTCGCGACATCGAGCAAGCGGCCGCTCAACGTGAGGCGGAGCGGCGGGCCCTTCGGGATCTCTGGAGTCACGGGACGGGCGTCAGGAGGCAAGTTCGGATCGGCTGTCGCCTGTCCGCTGTCCCCTGCCGCCTGGGCCGCCGCCTCGGCGACCGCGCCGGGTTCCGGCGCGGGCGGCCGCACGACCTGCACCTTGTCGAGCCACACGTCCTCGATTTTCACGAGACGCTCCTGCAGGTCCGCGAAGAAATTGATCCAGTTCGCCTTCGTCTCGTAGGCGCCGCGAAGCGCCGTGATCTGTTTCGTCGCTTCCTCGATCTGTCGGATATTCTCGGCGTTCCGATGCTCGATCGCGCGCAACGGCATCAACTGGCCGTCGACTTGCGAGATGCGCTCCTGCATCGCGGTCGTGACGCCATGAAGGTAAACGATCGGCGGAATCAACGCCGCGACGATCAGCGCCGCCGCGATGATGAAGAGCGGTGTGCGTTTGCGAAACGCCAGCGCGGCCGTCAACGCCGGCGGGAGCAGGCTGGCGGTGGTTTCGTGCTTCGCGACGAGGTGCGTCGCTAAACCCACGAGATCAGCCAGCACCGGGGCCGCGGCCTCCGCCCCGGCTGCGCGCGAATCGGCCGAGAGATCCACGTTTTTCAGCGCTTGATAACGCTCGATCGGCAACTTGAGCCGCTCCGCGAGCAGGGCCGGCAACTCTTCGATGAGTGAGCCGCCGCCCGTCAGATAAACCGCCGCCGCCGCGCCGCCGCCCGAGTGCCGGCGATGGTTCACCGCCGAGCGCGTGATCTCGAGATGCAGCTTCTGCGCGAACACCGTCGCGGCCTTCGTCACCGCGGCGCGCGAGGGCGAAGTGGCTGGAAGATCGCTGCGGCCAGAGAGGACTTGAATCTTGAGGGTCTCCGCGGAGGCGAAATCGATGCGCAGCTCCTCGGCGACGGCCTGCGTGACCGAGTTCCCCGCCAGCGCGAGCGTGCGGATGTAATAGCGGTCGCCCTCGAGGAAGAGCAGGTTCGTCGTCCGCGCGCCGATGTTCACGACGATCACCGGCTCCTGCACCTTCGGGTAGTTGTAGCGAAACGCGTGACACAGCGCCAAGCCGGCGGGCGTGGCCTGCTCGACGGGAAATCCCGCCGCGTCGGACGCCCCGCAAAGGGCTTCCATCGCGTCGAACTTCACCGCGGTCAACATCACTTCCAGATCGAAGCCATCGTCGGCCACGACCACATAATCCCACACGACTTCCTCGAGCGGGTAAGGTATGTTCTCCGCCGCCTCGAACGAGACGATCTTGCCGCGTTTTTCCTTCGCGACGGACGGCGTCTTGACGAACTTGGTCAGCGCCAGATGGCCCGGCACCGCGATGGCCGCGGCGCCGGCGATCCGATTGCGCGCCACCACTGCCCCCAGCGATTGCGCGATTTCGACCGCCCAGCGGGCTTCGTGCGAGGGATCCGAGCTATGCGGCTCCAAGGCAAACTGCTGCAGCACCAGTCGCCCGGAAGCCCCGACGGTAAACACTCCGCACGCGACATGGCCGGCTCCAATGTCAACGGCTAGAACGCGGGGTGATCGCATAGATGGATAGGCGAAGAGGCGATTTCAGAAGGGGCGAGACGCGGCAAGCGGATTATGGTTACGAGGAACGCGTGGCGCCCGTCACCGTGTCTCCCGTCGCACAAACGAGGGTGTCGCCCGCGGATATTCCAAGGCGAAGGGCGTCAGAAACTGCGGCAGCAATATGCCGTCGTTCGCCGCCGCCAGCTGGCCACCGCGGGTCTGGAAGTTTTTCCGCTGATCCGCGCCCGCCAGCGCCGTCGAGTAGGCCGACTTGCCGGCGGTCAGCGGTTTGCCGGCGACGGCGATTTCAACTCCCCAGTATTTCGGGTCGCCGTGAAGTTGATCCCGTTTGACCACCTCGGCCGGTAAATAAAATCGGACATCCGCGCGCCCCGCCTCCAGGGCCACACACTCCGCCTCGGCCCGGTAGTGCTCCAGGCGACGGTCGCCGCCCGCCAAGCCGGGCAGTTCGAAGCCGACGAGCAACGCCACGCGCACCCGCGACACCATCTGGCCGGGCGTTCCCGCGGGCGGCTTCACTAATAGCGCGATATCGGCCTCCAGCCAGTTGCCCGCGGAACCGTTGGGCGCGCGCAGATTGGTAAACTTCACCGACGAGATATCGACCTCTTGCGCCGCAGCCGTCGCCCCCACGCTTCCGACCAGCATCAAGGCGAACAGCCAGCGGGTAACTAAATGGGTAACTGCGTGCACGAGGGAAAAACGTGGGCGGCACCCCGGGCAGGGTCACGCCTAAAGTCGCACCGGAAGCGGGAGACTGCGTTTCGACCGCGTGGGCCGAAGGACGAAACAGAGAGAACTTGCCGACTCTGCGGCAATCTCTCCCCATCGGCCCGCTTGATTGCCACGTCCAACCGCCGTCGTTTCGTCTCCGCCTCCCTTGCACGCCCTCACCTATAAGATCGCCGTCCTCGTCTTCCTGGAAAACGCGAATGGCGAACAGCTGCTCATGCTCCGGGCCAAGCCGCCGAACCTCGGCGTCTGGAGTCCGATCGGGGGCAAATTGGAAACGGCCATCGGCGAATCGCCCTTCGAGTGCGCCGTCCGCGAGACCTTCGAGGAGACGGGCCATCGGGCGACCACGGCCGATTTTCACCTCTTCGCAATGATCGCGGAGAAGGCCTACGAGGGCCAATCGCACTGGTTGATGTTTCTCTTCCGCTGCAAGATTCCACTCAACGCCCTCCCGCCCGCCATCGACGAAGGCAGTTTCGCCTTCTTCTCGCGGGCCGCCATTGACGCGCTGCCGATCCCCGAAACCGACCGTAACGCCCTGTGGCCAATCTATGATCGTTACCGCGATCGCTTCGTCGCCCTGAAGGCCGATTGCGCTCCGGGCAAACCCGTCATCGTCGAGATCGAAGAGATCACGCCGCCGGCATGATTTTCCGATCAACCGCCCGCATGAGCGGGTTGCATGCGAGCGGCGCGCGGAAAAGTTGGGAGTTTTCCCTATGGCGATGACGCTGGACACCAGGCAGCCAACCGGGGAAAAAACCGTGCGCGGATGATTGGAAGTCGGCGTGGTTTGTCCCTATCCTCTTACATGTCACGCGCACCCCGCCCTACGATTCTGTTGGTTGAAGATTCCGACGATGATGCGTTCTTTTTTCAACATGCCCTCAAAAAAAGCGGGGTAGACTGTAGCTATGTTCACCTCAGCGATGGCGGGGAGGCCGTGCGCTACCTCGAAGCGGCTCGCCTCGCACCTCGCGATCCGCAGCGGCCCTGGCCGGACCTCGTCTTCCTGGATTTGAAGCTCCCGACCTTGAGCGGCTTCGAAGTCCTCAACTGTCTGCAGGAACGTCAATGGGCTGCGCAGCTGGATGTCGCGGTCCTGAGCGGCTCCGAGCACGCCTCGGATGTGGAGCGCGCGCGGACGCTAGGCGCGAGCGCCTACCTGGTGAAGCCGGTGGCCGGTGAAGTCATACGCGTGCGCGTCTCAACTTGGGCGGAGAAACACGCGCGGGAGAACGGCGGCGCGGCCGCCGCGCAGCCTGCCGCGTGAGCCGCGTTGCATGACTTCCGATTTCTCACCGGAGTTTCAGGCCGAGCTGCTCGACGACTTCTACGTCGAGGCAGACGAGTATCTGGGCAATTTCCGCGCCCAGCTCACCGTGCTCGACGCCGCCGTGGGGAAAAGTGCGCCTGATGCGGCCGCGCTCGAAAGCCTTTTCCGCAGCGCCCATTCTTTCAAGGGCATCGCTGCGATGGTCGGGCTGCGCGGAGCCGAACAGCTGGCGCACGCCGCCGAGGGATTTCTCCGGCAGATCACCCGGGGCGAGGTGATCCTGACGAACGACGGACTGCAGCTGCTCGTCGACACCACGAATTGCCTCGAGCAGATCGTATCCGCCCATCGGCTACAGCAGCCGATGCCGGACGGCCTAGCCCTGCGGCACCAACTCGAGGCGCTGCTCACCGACCGCGAACTTAGCGGGGAACGGAGCGCGGAGCCCACCACTCCGCCGGTCCGCCTCGCGCCGGCGCCCACCGATCCTGCGAGCCGGATGGAAGCGCTCCAGGCCCAGGGCCTCGCGCCGTGGCGGTGCACGTTCCAGCCCACCCGAGAGCTCGACCAGCGCGGCATCAACATCAATGCCGTGCGCGAGCGACTCGGCATCATCGGCGAAATCATCAACGCCACGCCCTCGGTGCGCGCCGGAGGCTCGATCGTCTTCGATTTTCTGCTCGCGCTCCGCGAGACGCCCACGGACCTCACCGCGTGGGAAAGCGACGGGCTGTTTTGGCACGCGATCGAAGCCGCTCCACCCGCTCCGGCGAGCGCGATCGAACCCGCGCCGGTCGCGGCGTCCTCGGTGAGCAGCCCGCCCAGCCTGTTCATCGCGCCCTCGCACATCGTGCGCGTCGACCTCAGCCGGCTCGACGAATTGATGCGGATCACGGGCGAACTCGTCATCCACCGCTCGCGGCTGGAGGATCGCATCCAGCAAGCGCAGTGCGACACGAGTGCGTTGAAGGAAGTGAACCACGCGCTCGGCCGCTCGCTGCGCCAGTTGCGTGCGGCCCTCACGCGCGTGCGGCTCGTGCCGGTCGCGGAAATTTTCACGCGCATGCCTTTTGTCGTGCGCGACCTCGTCCGCGAATCCGGCAAGCAAGTGCGGCTCGTCCTCGCCGGCCAGCAAACCGAGATCGACAAGTATCTCGTCGAGCGCCTGAAGGAGCCGCTGCTGCATCTGGTGCGCAACGCGTTCAGCCATGGCGTCGAACTGCCCGAGGAGCGCGTCGCCGCCGGCAAGGCCCCCGAAGCCGTCATCGAGTTCCGCGCCTCGGCGGTCGGCGAATTCGTGCTGATCCAGATTCGCGATGACGGTCGCGGCGTTGACCGCGATGCAGTGGTGCGGCGCGCCACTGCGCTGGGCCTGAGCGTGCCGGAACCGCTCGATGCGGCCGGCCTGCTCGCACTGCTCTGCGCCCCGGGCTTTTCCACGCGGGAGGAAGCGGATCGCGCAGCGGGCCGCGGCGTCGGCATGGCCGTGGTCTACAATACAGTGCGCGAGCTCGGCGGCAGCCTCACCCTGGAAACCACGCGCGGCGCGGGAGCCCAGTTCACGCTCCGCCTCCCCCTTACGCTTTCCATCGCGGAGACCATCATCGTTTCCGCGGGCGATCAGACCTGTGCGGTGCCCCAGGGATTCATCAACGAGATCATCCAGATTCCTGCCAGCACGGTGCGCACGATCCACAAGGCCGAGGTGGTCATGTATCGCGATGGGCTGCTGCCGCTGGTGCGACTGCGCTCGATGTTTGGCGGCGGCACCTCGCCGCGACCCGAGCTCTCCATTCTCGTGCTCAGCTCCGAGCGCGGCTCGACCGGACTGGTCGTCGATCGCGTCCACGCCCAGCGCGAAGTGGTCGTGCGGCCGATGGAAGATCCCTTGTTGCGGGTTCCCGGTGTCTCGGGCGCGACGGAGCTCGGTGACGGTCGCCCGGTGTTGATCCTCGACGCGATCGCGATTACGAACGGCGCCACGCGTCCGCACTCCGCGCTTTCTCCTGCTCTCGCGCTTTGAATCCCGTTGCTTCGACCATGACCGCCTCCACGACCTACATTCTCTTCGAACTCGAGGGTTCCACCTATGGCCTCCGGAGCGAAGACGTGCAGCACATCGAGATGCTCGAGCATGTGACGCCGGTGCCCAACACCGCGCCGGCGGTCGACGGCGTGGTGTTTTCCCGCGGCCGGGTGGTGCCGGCTCTGAATCTGCGCGTGCGCTTCGGCCTGCCTCGCACTGCCCCGACCCCCCGCACCCGTTTGATTTTCTTGAAAGTCCAGCAACGCATCGTGGCGCTCGTCGTCGATGCCGCGCGCGAATTTCGCGCCATCCCCGCCGAAGCCATCCGACCCGTGGCGGAGGCGCTCCATGGGATCGAGGGCAACTACGTGCGGGGCGTCGCCACCTTGAAAGATCGTATTGTCTTCCTCCTCGATGTCGCCGCCGTGCTGCGCGTCGAAGAGACTCTTGTTCCTGCCTCTGCAGCCACGGCCGCGCTACAACCGTCCGTCTGAGTTTCCTTCGTTCAAATCGTCTCGCCCATGCCTAAAACTTCCAGCGGATCCACCGTCTCGTCGCCTGCGGCAAACTCTGTCGCTACCGACGAGTTGTTTGACCTCCTCTCCCGCGTCACCGCCGGAGTCGCCACGCAGAATCGCGCGCTCGACGTGGCCGCCACCCAGACCAACGACCTCACGTCGTCGCTCAAGAACACCGCCGCCCAGGCCGACTCGCTGTCCCGCTCCAGTGAAGGCACCGTTTCCGCCATCAATGAGATGGCGGCTTCGATCGAGGAAGTGACGGCGAACACCGCCGCTGTAGCCACGTCCGCATCCGAGACCGCCGTCGCGATCAAGCAGATCGCCGCCGCGACCCAGTCGGTTACCGCGACCGGCCAGGAGATGGCCAGCTCCGCCCAGGAACTCACCACCGCCATCATCGAGGTCGCCGCCTCGGTCAAACGCATCACCCGCGATTCCGAGGATCTCGCCTCCAGCCTGAACGAGACCGGCGCCTCCATCGAAGAGATGGGCCGCTCGGTCCAGGGTGTTTCGCGTAATGCCGATGACCTTACGGCCGCCGCCGAAGAGACCCTTTCGTCGATGAACGAAATGGCGGCTTCGATCGAGGAAGTCGGCGCGATGGCCGAGGGCCTCGCTACTTCTGTCGAGGAAACCTCCACCTCCATCGAGCAAATGGCCCGGTCGATTCAAACCGTCGCCCAAAATGGCGAGCGCATCACCGAGGCCGCCACCAACGCCTCCACCAGCGCCACGCAGATGGACCGCTCCAGTCGCTCCGTCGCCGATCTCGTGAAGCGCACTCACGACATCACCCGGCGAGTCTCGGCCGATGCCGATGATGGCGGGCAGGCGATCAAGAAATCGATCGATGGCATCGTCCGCGTCTCCCGGGTCATGACCAATTCCAGCACGGTCATGCGCGAGTTGAACAACAAGACGGGCGAGATCAGCGGCATCGTCGACACGATCAGCGTCATCGCCGAGCGCACGAATCTACTCTCCCTCAACGCCTCCATCGAGGCCGCGCGGGCCGGCGACGCGGGCCGCGGTTTCGCGGTCGTCGCCGAGGAGATTCGCAACCTCGCCGATCGCTGCGCCAAAGCCACCGCCGACATCACGCAGATTGTGCGCGGTCTGCAGAGCGTCACCCGCGAGGCGACGGACACGGCCAACGAAGGCGCGCGCGCGGCCGAGGAGTCCAATCGTCTTTCCGAAACCGGGCTGGCCGGCCTGCAAAAAATTCTCAGCGGCATCAACGACACCACCAGCCTCGTCGGCGAAATCAACGGAGCCGCGGACGAGCAGCTCAAGGCGAGCCGGCATGTGACCGAGGCCATCACGCAGACCATCTCCCAATCGCGTCAGGTCGCGACCGCCACCGCCGAGCAAGCCAAGGGCGTCTCCGCCATCGTCCAGGCGACGCTGCAGATGCGCAAGGTCACCAAGGAAGTCGCCCAGGCAATGGGTGAACACGGCCGCGCCGCGCGCGAAGTGGTGAAAGCCGCGCAAAGCACCAGCTCGATCGCGGTGCAATTGCGCAAGGCGACGGCCGAGCAGGCCACGGGCGCTTCGGAGATCGTGACGACGGTTGACGCCATGCGTAAAAGCGGCGTTTCGACTTCGCGGGCCATCGCCGAGCAAGCCACCGCCATGGACGAGGTTTCCAAGGAGACGGATCGCCTCGCGAAAATGATCGTGACCGTCACGCGCGGGATGGTGGAGCAGGCCGCGAGTATTTCCGAAATCACTGGGGCCGCAGAAAACCTCCGGCAGCAATCAGGGCAGGCCGCGCGGGCGATGCAGGAGCAGACTCGCGCGATGAAGGACATGTCGGCCAGCACGGGTAACGTGGCCAAGCAGATCAAATCGATCACCACGGCCAACATTCAGCAATCGCAGGTCGCCGTGCGCGTGCTGGAGAGCCTGAACGAAGTGCGGGTGGTCACCGCCCAAAACGCCGCCGATGCGGCCAGCCTGCAATCGAGAGGCAAGTCAGCCTCAAAGCCCGCGCCCGCCGAGAAGCGCAGCTCGGCGCAGCGTAATGGTCAGGCCGCTCCGGCGACCGGCTCCAATCCAGTTGCTTCGCCTTCGCCGGCGAAGCGTCGCACCGGAGCCAAGGCCACCTGAGCTTCATGTCCGCCACCGCGATGTCACCAATCGCGATCCCCGAAGCCGTTCCGCGGCTCCTGCGTGACCTGATCCACGAACGCACCGGCATCTTCTTCGAGCCCGAGCGGTTCGGCATGATGATGGAAAAGCTGCAGGGCCGCGCCCTCGCGCATGGGTGCCAGTCGTTCCTGGATTACTACTACATTCTGAAATACGAGGAGAACAACCGCGACGAATGGCGGCGGGTGATGGACGCGTTTTCCGTCCAGGAAACGTATTTCTGGCGTGAGCTCGACCAGATCAAAGCCCTCGTCGACGTCGTGGTGCCGGAGTGGTTCAAGCACAACCAGCTCCCGCTGCGTATCTGGAGTGCCGCGTGCGCCACAGGCGAAGAGCCCTACACCATCGTGATGGCGTTGCATGAGGCGGGTTGGGGCGCGCATCCGATCGAGGTCTACGGCAGCGACGCCAGTGAAGCGGCGATCGAGAAGGCACGCGCAGGCATCTACCGCGAACGCTCGTTCCGCGCCCTCCCCGCCGCGCTGCGTCAGCGCTACTTTCAACCCGCCGCCGGAGGCGACGCGATCAATCCCGACCTCGCGGCCCGCGTCCGTTTTCACCGTGCAAACCTGGTCGAGCCCGCGGAAATCTCCGAGCTGGCCCGGGCCGAAGTCATTTTTTGCCGCAACGTGTTTATCTATTTCTCCAACGCGGCGATCGCCCGCGTGGCGAAATCATTCGCGGCCCGCATGCCGCCCCGCGGCCACCTTTTCATCGGAGCCTCCGAATCGCTGCTAAGGATCGCCCCGCAATTCGAGATTTCGGAGATCCAGCAGGCGTTTGTCTATCGGCGCGCAGCCGTCCTCCACCCGTGAGTTCTCCCCCGCGCGTCATTCGAACCGTCATCGTGGACGACTCCGCCTTTGTGCGGAAAGCCGTGCGCGAAATGCTCGCGAGCTCTCCTCTCATCCAAGTGGTCGGCGTCGCCCGCGATGGCGAGGAAGCACTGGAAATGGTGGCGGCGCTCAAGCCGGACGTCGTGACGTGCGATATTCAAATGCCGCTGCTCGATGGCGTCGGTTTCGTCCGCCAGCAAATGGCCCGACAGCCGGTCCCCATTCTCCTTCTCACCTCCGTCAGTCAGGACGCCGACCCCGTGATCGAAGCGCTCAACGCCGGCGCCGTCGACATGGTGCAAAAGCCGAGTGCGCTCGCGACCGACAACCTGCGCGGCATCCGCGATCAGCTCGTCGAAAAGATCATCACGGCCGGCAGTGCCCTCGCCCGCCGTCCCCCGACGGCCCAGCCCTTTGCGCCGCAGGTCTCCCAGCCGGTGACCTCTCCCTCCACGCCGGTCCGAGCCGGTCGGCCGGAGGTGATCGTGCTCGGTATCTCTACGGGCGGACCGCAGGCGCTGCGTTACATGCTACCGCTTTTTCCCGCGGATTTTCCGGTGCCCATCGCGATGGTGTTGCACATGCCGGTCGGTTACACCGCGCTCTACGCTGAAAAGTTGAACGAGCTTTGCAAAATCGAGGTGCGCGAGGCTAAAGAGGGCGATCTCCTCCGACCCGGGCTGGCGCTGCTGGCGCAAGCGGGTCGCCACCTTGAGTTTCGCCGGCTCCTGGATGGCACCGTCGCAGCGCACCTCACGATGCACCCATTGGAGAAAATCCATCGGCCCTCGGCCGACGTGCTCTTCAAATCTGCCGCGGACATCTTTCGCGAGCGGACGCTTGCCGTCGTCATGACCGGGATGGGCGACGACGGGAAGGAAGGCGCGGCCTGGATCAAGGGGAACGGCGGCACGGTCATCACCGAGGCAGAAAAAAGTTGCGTCATCTACGGCATGCCCCGCTCGGTCGTGGAAGCAGGCTTGAGTGATGGTGCTTTTCCCCTGAAAAATATGGCCCAGGCCATCATGGAACGCTTATGAACGCTAAAATTCTCATCGTTGACGACTCGTCGCTGGCGCGGCGAACCACCCGCCTCTTTCTGGAGGAAATGGGGCATACCGTGGAGGACTCCAGCGACGGCGCCCAAGCGCTCGAGCGCTACTTTATCAACCGCCACGATCTCGTCGTTCTCGATATGGTGATGAGCGGCATGTATGGCCTGGAAGTTCTCGCGAAGTTGCGGGAACTCAACCCCGAGATCCGCGTCATCGTCGCCACCGCTGACATTCAGAAATCCACCCAGGAACAGGTGCGCGCCGCAGGAGCGGCCGCGTTCATCAACAAACCGATCAATCGCCAGGAACTGACGCGGCTCGTTACCCTCGTCCTCGCAGGAGGTGTCGGATGGAACTGACCTCCGCCCAGCAGGACGCGCTCACCGAGCTCATCAACATCGGCTACGGCCGCGCGGCCTCCGCGCTGTCCGAACTTACTGGATACCGCGTCAGTCTGGAAGTGCCCAAGGTTTCGATGCACGAGATCAACCAGATCGCCCCGCTGCTTCAGTCGGTCGTCAAAGGTGAAGTTGCGAGCGTCAACCAGGTGTTCTCGGGACCGATCGCCGGCACCGCCATGCTGCTTCTCGACGAAGAGTCGGCCCTTACGCTCAGCCGCCTGCTCACGGAAGAGAACAGTCTGCCCGGTGCCAAACTCGATGCGAGCGCGCGCGAGATCATCACCGAGGTGGGCAACATTCTGCTCAACGCCTGTCTCGGCGTCTTCGGCAATTTGCTCCAGGTCCACGTCTCATTCGCCGTCCCCCGCCTGCACCTCGAGAGCGTCCAGCACATCCTCCAGTCCGTGAACCTGGAGCCCGCGGAGAAGCTGCGCTACGGGCTCATGATCCACACCCAGTTCCGGGTGCGTTCGAGCAACGTCACCGGCTATCTCGCGATCATCCTCGGCATCACCTCCCTCGACCGAATGCTGCGAGAACTGGATAATTGGGAGTCCCGTCAGGCGACATGACGGAGTCGGACGCGTTTTCCGGCGCCGAAGCGGCCCGCCCGTCCGGGCGCAGCGGACGTTGCTGCAACCGTGCCGGTCGAACCTGTTAGATAACGCCGTGAAATTTGTCCCGGCGGGCAAAGTGCCGCGGGTCGTGGTTCGCAGTGAACGCCGTCAGGAGAGAGAGTGCGCGAGCGGTTAAGGCGCGAAGGGAAACGGCCTCGCGCGGTGGGAGTGCGCGGTTCGGACTCCGGCGGCGAACATCCCGCGATGACTCGCCCGGGCCCAGTCCACGCTTGATTTCCCCGCCGTCCGCCAAACACTTTCCTGTTTCAAACAATCCATCGACCTTCCGTGAGCAAGAAACCGACTGCGACCGCCGAGAAAAAGCCCGCTTCATCCGCCCCCAGCAAAGCCGAGGGGGCAGCCACGGCCACCGACTTCGCCAAGGCGCCGATCAACGCCAAACTCTCGCGCGACGCGAAGATCGAGTTGCACCGCAAGATGGTGCGCATCCGTCGTTTTGAAGAGCGCAGCCTCCGCGCTTACCAGGCCAAGAAGATCGGCGGGTTCCTCCACCTCTACATCGGCCAGGAAGCCGTTGCCGTCGGCTGCTGTTCGCTGATGGGCAAGGACGACCACGTCATCACTGCCTACCGCGATCACGGTCACGCCATCGCCGTCGGCATGGACACCAAGCCGCTCATGGCCGAGCTCTATGGCAAGGCCACCGGTTGCTCGAAGGGCAAAGGCGGCTCGATGCACTATTTCGATCCGACGCGGAATTTCTGGGGCGGCCACGGCATCGTGGGCGGCCAGATCCCGCTCGGCGTCGGTCTCGCTTACGGCGTGAAATACAAGGGCCTGAAGGGCGCCGCGATGGCGTTCATGGGCGATGGCGCCGTGAACCAGGGCGCCGTCCATGAGGCCTACAATCTCGCCGCACTCTGGAATCTCCCGGTCGTGTTCGTGATCGAGAACAACGGTTATTCCATGGGCACGAGCCAGGCCCGTTCCTCCGCCGGCGTGCTCGCGAAACGCGCCGAGGGTTACGACATGCCGTGGGGCCAGTGCAACGGCCACGACCTCTACGAAGTGCGCGCGACGATGGACAAGTTTCTCACTCTCGCCCGCGAGGAGAACCGCCCGAGCACGGTCGAGATCGACACGTATCGTTATCGTGGACACTCCGTCGCCGATCCGGACAACACGTATCGCAGCAAGCAGGAGATCGAGGAATACCGGAAGACGAAGGATCCGATCCAAGTCTACCAACAACTCCTGGTAAACGAGGGCGTGCTCGATGAAGCCACGATCGAGAAGATCGATGCCGAAGCGCGGGCCGAGGCTGACCACGCCGCGGATTTCGCCGAGGTCAGTCCCTACCCCACGCCCGACGACATCCAGAAAGACGTCTACTGGGAAACCGACAATCCCGCCCAACGCACCTCCCAAGGGCGGTTGTTCTTCGACTGAGGAACTCCCGAACCATTTTTATCTGGAACTCAGGAAATCAGGAAAACCAATCCGTCCGTTCCTGTTTTCC
>JANPIT010000587.1:0-4158 GCA_031425115.1 Opitutaceae bacterium
CGAATTGGGCTCACGATTTTTGAGTGTCGTCGCGCCACCGCCACCCAGATCGCTCGCGCTCTCAACCCAACTCCATGCCCCCAACCTCATCCTCTCACTCGGCTCCACGCCCCACGGTTCGCTCGCGCATCCGCCTCGGCCTTTGCCATGCGCTGTGCGTCGTCGCGACCGCTACGGTCCTCCACGCGCAGGCCAAAAAGCTCACCGACCCCGTCGTGCCTCCCGCCGACCAGACCGTGGTCCTGAATCCTTTCGTCGTGAACACCGAGAAGGACACCGGCTATTCCGCCACCTCCACGCTCGCCGGCACGCGTCTGAACACGCCCATCGCCGACCTCGGCGCCTCCATTTCGATTCTCACGAAGGACTTTCTCGACGACATCGGCGCCACCAGCGTCAACGACGCGCTGATCTACGCCGTCGGAATGGAAGCCGGCGGGCCCGGCGGCAACTTCTCCGGCGCCACCGGCGGCGACATCACCAACGCCGCCGTGCAAAGCGATGAGTCGCGCAACGAACCACAGGCCGTCACGCGCGTCCGCGGCCTCGGCTCCGCCAACCTCACGCGCGGTTTCTTCGCCACCGACATCGCCTCCGACGCCTACACGCTCGACCGCATCACCATCAATCGCGGGGCCAACGCCATGCTGGTCGGCGCCGGCAACCCCGGCGGCGTGATCGAGTCCGGCGTCCTGCGCGCCAATCCGCTCGTCAATCGCAACAAGGTGCAGTTCCGCTATGGCGACAACGACAGCCGTCGCGCCAACGTCGATTTCAACCGCGTGCTCGTCCGCGGCGTCGCCGCCTTCCGTATCGCCGCGCTCGAAGATGAGGAACGTTACCAGCAGCGGCCCGCGTTCGAGAAAAAGCGCCGCGTATCCGGTTCGGTTGGACTGAATCCCACGCGCACCACGAACATCCACAGTAACTTCGAAGCGGGCACCACCCAGGCCAACCGCCCGTTCACTGGCATGCCTTTTCGCAGCATCTCCGACGAATGGTTCTCCGCCCTCGCGCAAGGCCGCGCCGCCAACAACCCGCTGCTCTACGGCTACGACTGGTCCTACTTCGACGATCCCGCGCGCAATCCCAACGCGCGCACGATGGATCCAAACGCCACGAACATCCCGATCTACCAGCGAGCCGGACTCATCCCCGTCTCCGTCGGCCAGGGCCAGGTTTTCGGCGGCAAGGTCCTCGTGTTCGACAATGCGAATGCGCGTGCGCCCAGCCTCGGCATGTTCGCCACCAATCCCCCCAGCACGACCGCCACGACCAACCAGCCCGCCAATGCGATTCGCAACAACGTATTCGATCCGCTCTTCAATCGCGACACCGCCTTCGACACCTACACGTTTTTCGAAACGCTCAATCGCGCCGAGCTCCCGACCTTTCTCTACCCCGACAACCTCCGCCCCGCCGGTGTGAAATTCCAAGGCTTCAACGACTACTCCGCCTTCGACTGGCGCGACCAACAGATCGATGAGACCGGCCGCCAGAATGAAAGCTTCAACACCGGCACCGTCACCCTCGAGCAGCGCGCATGGCGCGACCGCGTGGGCTTCGAGGTCAGTTACTATCATCAGCGCTACGAGAATCGAAACCGCAACGCGTTCTTCGCGAACGGCGGCAACGGGAATCACATCCGCATCGACCCGAACGTCACGCTGCAGAACGGCCAGCCGAATCCGAATTTCGGCCGGCCCTACACCGCGTTCCAGCAAACCGCCGACTACAACAGTATCCGCGAGCGCGACGCCCGCCGCGCCACCGGTTTCCTGCGCTATGATTTTCGCGATCTCTCGTCGCGCTGGGGCAAATGGGTCGGGTCGCACACGCTGACCGGACTCGCCGAGGAGCAGACGCGCAACGTCCTCAACTTCGGCACCCGCCTCACCAACACGAACGGCGCCCAACTTGCCGAGGGCGCCATCCCGCCGACCGGCTTCAACAACCGCCCCTACTTCCTCGTCTATATGGGCGACTCCGTCGTCAACGGCGCGCCCCTGAAATTGAATCCGATTCAGATCACCCGGCTGACCGACGGCTTCACCGCGCAAACGCTCACGCCGCTCGCACCCGCCGGTTCCGCCGCCCAAGCCGTCTACGGCACCGAGCCCAATGTCTTGCGCGAAATCCTGAACAACCTCGACGCCTCCCGCGAGGTCGTCCGCTCGCAAGCCTACGCGTTGCAGAGCTACTGGCTCGACGATCTCGTCGTCACTACCTTCGGCTGGCGCAGCGACGAACGCTACTTCGCTTCCGTCCGGCCCGCCATCAACGGCGCCTCACCGCTCGTTTACGGCTTCAACTCCACCGTGAAGGACGCCAGCGGCAACACGCGCTCGCTGCTCCCGTTGCCGAACCTTCCGCCGCTCACCGCAACCGGCGCCAAGATGAGCACCAGCACCGTGCTGCGCTGGCCCGAGCGCTGGGTGAAGCTCCCGCGCGGCACGTCCGCGAGCGTGTTTTTCAACCGCTCGGAAAACTTCTCCCCCTCGGGCAATCGCGTCCGTCTCGACGGCTCCGAGATCGATTCGCCGCAGGGCAAGACCCGCGAGATCGGCTTCAATCTCTCCCTCTTCGAGGGCCGCGTCGTCGTTCGCTACAACAATTTCGAGACCAAGGCCGTCAGTGGCAGCGCCCGCAGCCCGCTCGTCGGCACGATCCAGAACAACGCCGTCCACCAGCTCAACGGCCAGATTGTCCAGGCCGCGAACAACGGCCGGATCGATTACCGCCCGCAGGTTCAGGCCGTGCTCAACGCCGTGCCCGGCCTGACGAAAGCCTACAACGCCTATATCGACGGAGATCCGCTCGAAGGCACGCTGGCCTATCACTTCACGCCGCTGTCCGGACTTTCGGATACGGTCGATAGCGTCGCGCGCGGCCACGAACTCGAGCTGGTCGTCAATCCCACGCGCCACTGGCGCATCAGCGCCAACGTCGCCCAACAGGAGACCGTCGTCAGCAACGTCCAGCCTGGCGCGCGCGCTGCGATGGAGGCGCTGCTGCCGGTCTGGAGCCAGCCGTCGTTTGCCAACATTCCGCGCAGCACCGAAAACACCCTGAGCTACCTCACCAACCTCGTGGTCGTGCCCTACCGCAACATTCTCTCCGCCGACGGCCTCGCCGCCGCGGAGCAGCGCAAATACCGCGCAAACCTCGTCACCAACTACACCTTCCGCACCCGCTGGCTGCGCGGCGTCGGCATCGGCGGCGGCCTTCGCTGGCAGGACAAGATCGGTATCGGCTATGTGACTACGCGCAACGCCGCCGGCGTGATTCTCATCGATCGCACCAGGCCGTATTACGCGCCGGCCGATACCAACATCGATCTGTTCGCCTCGTATGGCCGCCGCGTGTGGCGCGACCGCATCGACTGGAAGGTTCAGGTCAACGTCCGCAACGCTTTCGGCACCGACACCCTGATCCCGATCAACGCCCAATACGACGGCACCGTTGCCTCCTACCGCCTGCCGCCCGAGAAGCGGATCTACCTCACCAACACCTTCACGTTCTGATGCCGCCGCTCCGCCTCTCCCTCGGGATTTTGGTTGTTCTCGTCGCTGGACTTCCGGCGGACGCGCTGGCTGCCGATGTGCCAACCCTGCCGGACGCGGACAGCTTCCGGCGACTTCCGCCGCATCCGCGGCTCTACGCCGACGCGCCGCGTTTCGCCGCGGTGAGCCGCCAGACCGATCCGGTCTCGCAACAGATGCGCACGATCGTCGCCGCCGAAACCGAGCGGGCCCTGGGCGGCCCCGAGCTCGTTTACCCAACCTCCGGTATCCGCCTCGGCATTATGCGCGAGGTGCAGACGCGCGTGTTGTTTCTCGCCTTCAGTTTCCGCGTCACCGGCGAACGCCGCTTCTTCGACCGTGCCCGCCACGAGTTGCTGCGGCTCGCGGCGCTGCCTGACTGGGGTCCCGGCCATTTCCTCGGCGTGGGGGAGGCTGCGCTCGCCTCCGGCATTGGGCTCGACTGGCTGCACGATGAGCTCAGCGCCGAAGACCGCGACACGATCGCGCGCGGCATCGTGAATCACGCCCTCTTGCCCTCGCTGAAAGTCGAAGAGGGCAAGGGCGGCTGGGTCGATGGCGACTTCAACTGGAACCAGGTTTGCCACGGTGGCCTCACCGTCGGCGCGCTCGCCAT
>JANPIT010000588.1:0-2055 GCA_031425115.1 Opitutaceae bacterium
CGATGATCTGCGCGACCTCTGGCCGTATCGGGATTGGGTGATACGCGCGATGAATGCCGACATGCCCTTCGACCGCTTCACGCTCTGGCAACTCGCGGGCGACCTCATGCCCGAAGTCCAGACCCCGGCGGGCCGGCTCGCGCACGCTGACATGCTCATCGCCACCGGTTTCCACCGGGCCGCGCCGACTAACGTCGAGGCGGGCACCGATCAGGAAGAAAGCCGGGTCAACCAGGTCTTCGACCGCGTGAACACCACCGGCGCCGTCTGGCTCGGCTCCACGCTCGAGTGCGCGCAGTGCCACAATCACAAATACGATCCGTTCACGCAGAAGGAATATTACCAGCTCTTCGCCTATTTTAATAACACCGCGCGCGAAACGGAGTTCGCGACGCCCAAGGCGATGGCCACGATCAAGTTTACTGGCCCCTATCTCGCCGTCCCCGATGCGACCCAGACCGGTCCTCGCGGCACACTGCTCGCACGTCTGAAACAACTCGACGATCAGCTCGCCGCCCTCACGTCGCGCGATCCGCCCGGCCTCGCCGCTTGGGAAGCCGCGCAGACCGCCACGCTCGACACCACGGGCCAGACCCACCCGCTGGAGGTCGCTAACTTCGAATCCCTCGAAGGCTCGGTTCACCGCCTCCTGCCCGACAAATCCATCCTGCTCGTCGACGATGCGCCCGATCGCGACACCTACATCATTACTGTCAACACGCGGCTCACCGGGATCACCGGCTTCAAACTCGAGACGCTCACGGATCCGTCATTGCCCGGCAACGGCCCGGGCCGCGGCGATGCTCAGCGGCCCAATTTCGTGTTGAACAGCTTTCGCGTGACCGCGGCCGCAACGGGTCAATCAGCCGAGCCGGTGAAACTCGTGAAAGCCACCGCCTCGTTTTCGCAGGCCCGCTTCTCCATCGAGAATGTGATCAAACCCGAAACCGACAACCGCGGCGGCTGGGCTATCAGCCCGCAGTTTCACCGCGAGCACTGGGCCACGTTCGAAACGGCGCAGCCGATCAGCGCAGCCGGCGGCGGCACCACGCTCACTTTCACGCTCGTGCAGAATCTCGGCAGCGCCCGCACTATCGGCCGTCTGCGGATTTCCGCGCTGACGGGCTCGGTCGGGGCGCCCGCGATGCCCGCAGAGATCGCGAGTATCCTGCGCACGCCCCGCGCCCAGCGCACTCCGCCGCAGCAGGTGCAGTTGCGCACGCATTTTCTCACGCAGGACAAGGCGGCCGAGGAACTGAAGTCCAACCGCGCGAAACTCGCCGAGCAGGTGGCGCGACTGAAGGACCCGCAGACTCTCGTGATGCAAGAGCTGCCCGAACCACGCGCTTCCACGGTGCTGAACCGCGGCAATTTTCTGGAGCCCGGCGAGCCAGTGACACCGGGCACGCCCGCCACGCTGCACCCGCTGACGCGGACCGATGGCGCTCCCGCCAACCGCCTGGAGCTCGCCCGCTGGCTCGTCGCTCCGGAAAATCCCCTTACCGCCCGCGTCACGGTCAACCGCTGGTGGGCGGAATTCTTCGGACACGGCATCGTCAGCACCCTCGAGGACTTTGGCGTCAAGGGCGACGCGCCCACCCACCCCGAATTGCTCGACTGGCTTGCCGTCGAGTTCCGCGAGCGCGGCTGGAGCATGAAGCATATCCACAAACTCATCACGCTTTCGGCCGTTTACCGCCAATCGGCGCGCGTCACGCCGGACCTGCTCGCCCGTGACGATCAGAACAAGCTACTCGGCCGCGGTCCGCGCTTCCGCCTCGACGCCGAGGGCATCCGCGACAACGCCCTCGCTGCGGCGGGTCTCCTCAGTGCCAAGCTCGGCGGCCCGCCAGTCCGCCCGTATCAACCGCCCGGGCTCTGGGAAAACAAAGTGGGCGGCGATCGCGTCACCTACGACGTGAGCACGGGCGAAGACGCTCACCGCCGCGGCATCTACACGGTGTGGAAGCGCGGGTCGCCCTACCCGAGCTTCATGAATTTTGATGCCACCTCGCGCACCGCGTGCACGGTGCGGCGCTCGCGTTCCAACACCCC
>JANPIT010000589.1:0-9719 GCA_031425115.1 Opitutaceae bacterium
CGATCGTAGGTGAAGTCGGGCACGCCGTTGTTCGCGATGTAGTCGGTAATCCGATACTCGAGCTGCGCCTCGGTGCGGCGGACCTTGAAGGCGGTCCACGCGTAGCTGGTGCCGTAGTCGAGCTTGTAGCCGGCCTTTTCCCAGACGCCGCCGGCCGCGAGGCTGAGGATGTCGGTCTGTTTCCTGCCGTTGCGATCTCGGCGCAGCACGCGGCCGCCGTCGATGTTGCCGACGGTGTTGTTGGTGCCGGGGAGCACGGTGCCGCCGTTGGCGAGGCGGACAATGAGGCGGCGGCGCTGCTCGCGGTCCTCGAACACGTTGTAGAAGCCGCGGACGTAATGGCGGGAGTCCGGACCGGTCTTGAAATCGAGCTGGCCGCTGAAGCCTTTGCGCACGCGGTCGAGGTGGCGAAAACGAATATCGAGCTCGCTGAAGACGCTGTCGTAAACCTGACCGCCGACGGTGACGGGCGCGTTGTAGACGGAGTTGATGCCCTCGATGCCGCGATTGTTGAACTGGAAGGCGCCGGTAAGCAGCAGGCCGACTTTGCCTCCGGCGAAGTGGTCACCGTAGGTGAAGTTGCCGGCGTATTGTTCCTTCTCCGTGACGTCGTTGTAGCCGACCTCGAATTTTCCAGAGAGGACGCGGCGTCGAAAATCGAGCGAGCTTTTCGTCACGAGGTTCACGGCGCCACCGAGCGAGTCGGCGTCCATGTCGGGCGTGAGCGCCTTGGTTACTTCGATGCCGGAGATCATGTCGGTCGGCACGGTGTTCAGCGAGACGGAGCGGTTGTCGTAGATTTCGGTGGAGTCGGAGACGGCGGGGATGCGTTCGCCGTTCAGCGTGACGGAGTTGTATTTCGGCGAGAGACCGCGGACGGCGATTTTGTCGGGCTCGCCGCGGTCGACCTGGACAGAGATGCCGGGGAGCCGGGCGAGCGCCTCGCCCACGCTGGCGTCGGGGAGGCGGCCAAGCGCGTCGGCGGCGATGATGTTCTGGATCGTATCCGAAGCGCGCTGACGGTTGACGGCGCGCGCCTGGCCCTCGGCGATCGACTCGACGACGAACTGCTGCATCACAATCGTGTCGGCGGGCTTGAAGGCCAGGTCGGCGGAGGCGTCGCGGCCGGCGGCCACGGTCACGTTCGTGGTGGCGTCGGGGAACCCGAGATAGGTGGCGGTCACGCGCTGGGTGCCGAGCGGGGCGCCGTCGATGCGGAAGCGGCCGGACCGGTCGGTCGTCGCGGTGAACGCGGTGCCGTCGACGCGAACTTCGGCGCCCTGGAGGTAGGCGCCTTGCGGATCAGTGACGACGCCGGTGATGATGGCGGCCGATTGAGCGAAGGTGGCCGCGGCGAAAAACGTGGCGAACGCGATCGCCGCGGTGAGTCGTGCCAACGAAGGGGAAATAAGCGGAAGCAATTTCATTAGGGGGGAAGGCGCTGCACGAGGGCGTGCGCTGGGGTGGTCAGGTCATGCGAGATGCTGAGAGGGGAAGTGCGCCCGTAAACCGGCCGGGCACTCAAGCTGTTGAATAAAATGCGGCGCCCTGCATTCTGCCCGGGACGAAATGCCCGCCACCTCGCGCCGAATCACGCTCCGCGACATCGCGCGACGCGCCAATTGTCACTTCACTACGGTATCGCTCGCGCTCCGCGATCGCCCCGGGATTCCCGCGGCGACCTGCGAACGCATTCGGCGCGTGGCGGAGGAGTTGGGCTACCGGCCCGATCCGATGCTGGCTTCGCTGTCCAGTTACCGCCACGAACGGCAACCGAGTCGCTATCGGGCGACGCTGGCGTGGGTCACGAATTTTCCGACGCGCACGGGCTGGCGCGGCGAGGAGATCTATCACGAGTATTATCTGGGCGCGCGCGAGCGGGCGCAGTCGTTGGGTTTCCGACTGCAGGAGTTTTGGCGGCGGGAGGAGGAGATGACGGCGGCGCGTGCGACGCAGATTCTCGCGGCGCGAGGCATCGAGGGTCTCGTGATTGCGCCGCAACCCACGGCATCGGCGGTGATGGAGCTGCAGTGGGAGCGTTTCTCGGCGGTCGCGATCGGTTACTCGGTGTCGAGCCCCTCGCTGCACATGGTCTGTGCGAACCAGTATCGGTGTATGAAGCTGGCGATGGAGCAGTTGTTGGCGCGCAACTATCGCCGTATCGGGCTGGTGATGTTGCAGGCGAGTGACGACCGCGTGGACCACAACTGGCTCGCGGGCTACCTGCTGATGCAGCAGCAGCTCGCCGCGCGCGACCGCTTGCCGCCGCTGTTGCTGGAGGCGTGGGATGAGAAGCTATTTGCAGCCTGGCTGCGCCGGAGCGGGGCGGACGCGATCGTCTCGAAATGCGCCGAAGCGCTGCCGGCGTTGCGCCGGCTCGGCTATCGGTTGCCGCAGGATTTGGGAGCGGCTTTTCTCACGCGCGTGAAGCCATCGCGGGAGGCATCGGGGGTGAATGAGCGGCCGTTGGAGGTGGGTGCGGCTGCGGTGGACTACCTCGCAGGCATGCTGCACCACAACGAGCGCGGGGTGCCCGCGCAGCCACGCCGTTTGCTCATTGAAGGCGAGTGGTTGGAGGGCGGGACGGTGCGGCCACTGGCGCGAGAAACGTGACTATTCGCTGCGCAGCGCAGCGTTGGGCTCGATGCGCGTGGCGCGAAGGCTGGGGAGCCAGCAGGCGAGCAGCGCGACGGTGGCGAGCAAGAGCGGCACGAGCGCGAAGGTGGGCGGATCGTGCGGTGAGACGCCGTAGAGAAAACCGGTGAGGAAGCGCGTGAGCAGGAACGCGGCGACGAGCCCCGCGCCGAGTCCCCAGCCGATGAGCCGCAGCCCCTGGCGCACGACGAGCTGGATGATCTCGTGCGGTTGCGCGCCGAGCGCGAGCCGCACGCCGAGCTCCTGCACACGTTGCGTGACGTTGTAGGACATCAGGCCGTAGATGCCGATGCAGGCGAGGAAGAGCGCGACGAGGCCAAACACCATGAAGAGATACCCGAAGAAGCGGCGAGGCCACACCGAGCCGCTGCGGAGCAGCGCGTCTTCGAGCGGCCCTTCCTCGTAAATCGGAATCTCGTGATGCACCGCGGAAACCGCGTCGCGCGCCGGCTCGATCAACAGCGCGGGATCGAGAGCGGTGTTGCCCTCGCCGGGCTTGGGAGTGGCGACGCGCACGACCACAGTTTGGAAAAACTCCGTCCACTGCCGGCGCGTGGCGTAGATAGTCGGATGCTTGTCCGGTTGATCGAGGCGATGGCGGATGCCGCCGACAACGCCGATGATCTCGACGGTCTTGGGCTTCTGGGGCGGGTATTCCATGGCTTCGTGCTCGTAGCGCTCGAGTCGCTTGCCGAGAGCCGCGGCGGGCGCGCCGTAATGCCGGCGGGCAAACGTCTCGTCGACCAAGACGACGCCCGGCGTTTCCCGGCGATCGATCGCATCGTCGAAGAGCCGGCCGGCTAGCAGAGGAATTCGCAGGGTGGAGAAGAAATTTCCGGATACGACGCGATTGTGCACCATCGGCGAATCGGCCAGGGTCGCGGGCCGCGCCTCGCCCTCGGGTAGAACAATGCCGACGCTGCCGCCGTCATCGTGGGCGGGCCGCCAGCTCATCAGCGCGGCGCTCTCGACGCCGGGGATGCTCGCCAGTTTCTCGAGCAGCCGATCGAAGAAGCGGGCCGGCAGATCACGATCTTCACCGACGAGGCCGGCCGGAAAGCCGGTGCGAAACGTGAGCACGCCCTCCGACGAAAAACCGGGCTGCGTTTTCCGCAGCGCGAGCGAGCTCCGCATCATCAGGCCGGCACCGACGAGCAGCACGAGGGCGAGCGCGATTTGCGCGATGACGAGAAGACTGCGGAGGCGCAGGGCGCGGGGGCCGGATATTTCCGAGCTCCGGCCGCCTTCTTTCAGTTCGTTCACGACATCCGGCTGGGACGTGCGCAGCGCAGGGACGAGCCCGAACACGAGCGCGGCGATCAGCGACAGGCCAAAGACGAAGGCGAAGACGCGCAGGTCGAAATCGAAACGCAGCCAGAAAGGAATCTGGATGGGCATGGCGGCGACCATGGCGTCGTTGCCCCAGAGGCCGACGATCAGGCCGCCGACGCCGCCAAGCAGTGCGAGGGCGACGCTCTCGGTCACGAGCTGGCGAATGACGCGCGCGCGGTTGGCGCCGAGCGCGAGCCGGATGGCGAACTCCTTCGAGCGGGTGACGGCGCGCGCGAGCAGAAGGTTCGCGACGTTGACGCAGGCGATGAGGAAGACGAAGAGGACCGCGCCAAAGAGCAGGAGAGTGAAATGCTCGGTGTCCTCGATCGCCTCCTCGCGGATCGGACGCAGACGCGCACGCACGCTGCCGTTGGTGGCGGGGAATTCCCGCTCGAGTGCGCGAAAGATCACGTCGGTCTCGGCCTGGGCCGCCGCGAGGGTGACACCGGGTTTGAGCAGCGCCCGGCCGCTGTAGTTGAAGTTGCCACGCATGGCTGGCTTCGCGGGATCGGGGCGCAGGGGCGTCCACACGTCAGTGAAATCTGGATACCGCCAGCCGGGTGGCATGACGCCGATGATGGTGGCCGGCTGGTGGTTGATCGTGACGGCAGTCCCGATGACCTCGGGGGCGCCACCGTAGCGGCGATGCCAGAGGGCGGCGCTGATCAGTGCGACGGCCTCGGCGCCCGGCTTTTCATCCTGCGCCGTGAACCCGCGGCCTTCTACGGGCAATACGCCCATCAGGTTGAAGGCATCCCAGGAAATTTCCGTGCCGAGGAGGCGTTCAGGGCGCTTGCTCCCGGGAATAATGATGGTGCGATCCGTGTGCACCCAGAGGCCGGCGAGGGTGGTGGTGCGCTCGCGCAGAGCGAGAAAGTCGGGGTAGTTCCAGCCGATATCCTGGTTGAGGCGCGTCTCCGTCTGCGTGGCGAAAAGGAGCCGATGCTCCGGCACGGTGACGAGCGGCAGTGGCCGGAGGATGAGCGCGTTGATCGCGGAGAAGACGACGGTGGCCGAGCCGATGCCGACGGCCAGCGTGAGCAACGCGATCGCGGTGAACGCGGGAGTTTTCGCGAGCTGGCGAAGGGCGAAGCGAAGGTCGGTGAGCATCGAGTTGAAGCTAACGCGTCTCGCGATAGCGTGCCGGGCGAATTGACACCCCAAACGAGGAGCTTATTTTTTCCGCTATGGAACTTGCGACCGTCAAGCGATTGGTGGAGACGAGGCCGTTCACGCCATTCAAGTTGATGTTGCCGAGTGATCGCACCGTTGCTGTGCCGCATCCCGAATTCATCTCGATTTCACCCACCGGAATTACCGCGGTTGTTTGGCATAAAGACGGGGGAGCCGAGCACATAGATTTACGATTGGTGGTCGGGGCAAAAACGGTTGAGCGGCGCCGTTCGACTTCGTGATTCGGCTCACTCCGTCCGCAACGCGACCATCGGATCCACTTTCGTCGCGCGGCGCGCGGGGATGAGGCAGGCAGCGAGCGCGACGAGCGTAAGGGTGAGCGGGGCGAGGATGAGCGTGGTGGCATCGGTTGGCGCCACGCCGAAGAGCAACTGCTTGATGACCGCGCTGAGCGAAAAATAACCGGCGAGGCCGATGATGACGCCGAGCACGATCAGGCCCACGCCTTGACGGAGGATGAGCGTGAGAATTTGCGCCCGGCTTGCGCCCAACGCCATGCGGACGCCGATTTCGGACGTGCGCTGGCCGACGGAAAAGGCGAGGACGCCATAGATACCGAGCGACGCGAGCAACAGCGCGACGCCCGCAAACACACTGAGAAGGACCATGGGCGAACGGCGGCGCTGCAGGGACTCGTCGAGGCGAGTCTCCAGGGTCTTCACATCGAACACCGGCTGATCGGGATCCAGCGCGAGCACGGCGGCGCGCAAGGCGGGGGTGAGCGCGGCCGGCGGGCCCGCGGTTTTCATGATGAGCGTGAGCGACGTGCCGGAATTCTGGGCGAACGGAAAATAGAGCGTCTCCTTCGTGATTGCTTGATCGAGGCCGGTGTTTTTCACGGGGGCGACGACGCCGATGATCGTCCACAGGCCATTGCCTTGGGTGGCGTTGCCGCCGCGACTGATGCGTTTGCCAATGGGATCGGCTCCAGGCCAGTAGCGGTCGGCGAGTATCCGATCGATCACGACAACGTTTTCGCGGCCGAGGGTATCGGTCGCTTCGAAGTAACGACCGCGCAGGAGGGGAATGCCCATGGCACGGAAATAATCGGCGCTGACTTGGCGCACCATGGCGTGAGGGCTGGGCTGGCCGGTGGGCGGCGTGTAGCCCTCGATGTTGTAGCTGCCCTGGCTGTTGCTGCCGGTGAGCGGAAGACTGTTGGTGACGCCGGCGGAGACGACGCCCGGGAGTGATGTAATCCGCGTGAGGAGTTGTTCGGCGAACGCCGCGCGTTTTTCCGGCGTGGCGTATTTCGCGGCGGGAAGGGTGAGCGACGCGGTGAGGGCGCGTTCGACGTTGAAGCCAGGCGACTCCTGCTGGAGGCGGGCAAAGCTCTTGATCAACAGGCCGGCGGTCGCGAGCAGGAGGAGCGAGAGCGAGATCTGCACGACCGCGAGCGCGCTGCGGAGCCAGAGCTGGCGACCGGCGGCGGTCGTGCGCGTGCCGGCGGCCTTGAGTGCTTCCGCCGCGTTGCCGCGCGTGGCAGACCAGGCGGGGAGCGCGCCGAAGGCGAGGCCGGTGACCAGCGCACAGCCCAGGGTGAAAAGGAAAACGCGCAGATCGAGCGCGACGCCGAAGCCGCGCGGCAGATCGCCGACGCCGAGTGAGTTTACGGCGGTGAGGCTCCAGAGCGCGACGACGAGACCGAGAGCGCCGCCGAGAAAAAACAGCACGAGACTCTCGGTGAGTAATTGGCGCACGAGGCGGCCGCGGCCGGCGCCCAGGGCGGAGCGGATGGCGAATTCGCGGCTGCGGGCGTTGGCGCGGGCGAGAAGGAGATTCGCGACGTTGGCGCAGCCGATGAGGAGTGCGGCGGCGACGCCGGCTTGGAGGAGCCACAGCATCGCGCGCACGTCCTGCACGTTTTGCGCGAGGAAATCGCGGATGATGCCACTGAAGTGAGTCGCGTCGTAATTGGCGCGGCCATTGGGCAGGCGCTCGATGAGGGCCTGGTTGACGGCGTCGGCTTCGCGTTGCGCCTGCTCCACGGTGGCGCCGGGCTTGAGGCGCGCGATCATGGTGGAGAATTCGCGGCCCCGTTCGGCGTCGGTTTTCTGCGCCGGGGTCATGATAAACGGGACCCAAAACTGCGCGCGCAGGCTGGGAAAATAAAAGCCGGGAGGCATCACGCCCACGACGTTGTAGGGCTCGCCGTTGAGGCGGATGTCCTGGCCGATCATGGCGGATTTTCCGCCGAAGCGATTGCGCCAAAACGTATCGCTGAGGACGACGGTCTTGGCCGCGCCAGGCTCGGCTTCGGCGTCGGTGAACACGCGGCCGTGCGCGGGCGCGATCTGCAGGAGCGAAAATAGCGACGGGGTGACGGAGAGCCCGTAGACGCGCTCGGGGTTGCCGTCGGACGAGAGGTTGGCGTTGATGCCGGTCATCAGCGCGCTCTCGGCGAAAGACGTGATGCCGCTGCGGCGGTCGAGGTAGTCGGGGATGGAAACGCCGGCGTTGGCGAGTCCAAGTTTCGGATACGTATTGTAGGCGTAGACGAGGCGATCCGAATCAGGCCACGGGTAGGGCTTGAGCAGGATCGCGTTGACGACCGAGAAGATCGCCGAGTTTGCGCCGATGCAGAGCGCGAGCGTGAGGATCGCGACCGCCGCGAAGCCGGGAGCTTTGGCGAGGGAGCGAAGGGCGTAGCGCAGGTCGTGCACGGGGAGCGGAAGTAATCAGTGAACGCAGCCAGTGATCAGTATCAGAGCAGTAACCAGTAGCGGGAACTGACTCTCAGTTCTGGATACTGATTACTGACCGACGACTGATAACTTCCGCGACGACGCGCCCTCAGCGCGTCGCATCGCTCTCGACCTGCTCCTGCACGACGCGGCCGTCGAAGATGTGGATCGTGCGGTCGGCGTGGCGGGCGAAGCGGGCGTCGTGCGTGACCATGACGATCGTCGCACCCTGCTTGTGCAACTCGGCGAGGAGCTGCATCACGGAGTCGCCGTTTTTCGAGTCGAGGTTACCGGTCGGCTCGTCGGCGAGGAGGACGGCGGGTTTGCCGGCGAGAGCGCGGGCGACCGCGACGCGCTGCTGCTGACCGCCGGAGAGCTGCGACGGGAGATGTTTCGCGCGATGGCCCATGCCGACTTTTTCGAGGGCCTGGGTGACGGCGGCTTTGCGCTCGGCGGCGGGCATGCCGCGGTAGGTGAGCGGGAGCTCGACGTTCTCATAAACGGTGAGATCGCCGATGAGATTGAAAGATTGGAAAATGAAACCGATCTCGCGATTGCGGATGCGGGCGCGCTCGGGGAGCGACAGGCCTTGGACGGGGCGACCGTTGAGCGTGTAGGAGCCGTCCGTGGGCGAATCGAGGAGACCGAGGATCGAAAGGAGCGTGGACTTGCCGCAACCGGAGGGGCCGGCAATGGCGACGTATTCGCCCTGGCGAATGTCCATGTGAATGCCGGAGAGCGCGTGGGTTTCGACTTCGTCGGTGAGGAAGACTTTGGTGACGCCTTCGAGTTTGATCAGTGAATCGCGAGTATCGGACATGATGGGTGGTGGATTGAAGTGGCGATTGGGGCGGAGCAAGGCGGGGAGCTAGCGCTCGTTGGCGGAGGTGTCGTGGGCCACGAAGGCAATTAGCAGGGCGAGGACGAAAGTGAGAACGAGCATGGCAGAAAACGGAGAAGAGGACGGCGAACGGAACACACGGAAAACACGGAAGAGCGCGCAGAGTTACTGAGTTTTTCCGTGTATTCGGTGTGTTCCGTGGGCAACGGCTCGGAGATCAGTTCAGTTTTATCCGGTCGTTCGAATCCCACTGCGACATGTCGGAGAGAATCACGCGGTCACCGGGCCGGAGGCCGTCGACGATTTCGATGGTGTTGACGGAGCTGCGGCCGAGTTTGACCTGCGAGCGCGTGGCGTAGACGCCTTCGGCATCTAGTTTGAAGATTCCGACCTGGCTGCGCTCCTGACCGAACGCGGGGCGGCCCACGTAGATGACTTCATCGAGGCGCTCGAGCTCGATCGTGCCGTCGATCGAGAGGTCGGGGCGGGCGCCGCGTGGCAGGTCGCCGGAGATGAGGACGTCGACGGTGACGGTGCCGTTTTGCACGGACGGATCGATGCGAGCGACTTTGCCCTCGACGATGCCGTTGCGCGTGTCGACGGTGGCCAGTTGACCGATCTGAATATCTTTGGCCTGCGTTTCCGCGACGCGGATCTCGGCTTTGAGGCGCGTGGGGTCGGCGACGCGCGCCATGTTGAAGCCAGGGTTTACCTGGGCACCGACCTCGACCGGGAGAATTTGGAGAACGCCATTCATGCTCGAACGCACCGCGAGGGCCTCGAGCTCGTCTTTGCGGAGCTTGGCCATCGCTCGAAGGCGATCGACCTCGGCCTGTTTCACGGCGAGCTGCGGCTCGGTGGTGTCCTTCGCGAACTGAAAGCGTTTGTTTTCGATTCCGTTGCGGCGCTCGGCTTGTTCGGCGCGCACTTTCAAAAGGTCGAGGTCGAGTTTGGAAACCAGGCCGTCCTTATAAAGCTGCTCGCTCACAGCGAGGCTGAGCTTGGTTTGTTGG
>JANPIT010000590.1:0-3052 GCA_031425115.1 Opitutaceae bacterium
CGCGTCGTCCGATGCCGCCCCCTACGGCTTCGTCGTTCCCGGCGGCCGCGGCATTGCTTACAGTCGCTACGACCTCGTCGTCCCGCGGGAGATTCGCTTCACGACGACGTGGAATTATTGAGCGAGCCAAGCCCGGTGGTCCTCGGGGTGGTCGCTCTGGACATGGTCGCTCCGAAAAGGGTCAGGGGCTCGCGGCGGAATGATTACAACGGTCCCGAACGCCAAGGTATTCGAATCTTAGTCCGCGCTGTCTTGATGACACGGCCTGAGGCAGCGAGCCTTTGAGCGCTCCCCGCGACCAAGCTGGAGCATAGGGGCGAAGCACTACGAGGAGCTCACGCAACTCGACGAATACCTGCCGCAGCTCCGCAATTTTGCGAAACTCGAGAGTGACGACACGACCGTTTTCTTACCCGCGCCTCAGGCGAAGCCGAAGAAGAAAATCACCGTCGCCCCGCCGGATGATTCGCAGCTCAGCCTGCTTTAAGCTGCGCAGCGCACACTTCCTTCACTGGGCCAGCGTAAATCCAAGCAGCCTGGCCGCATCGATCATCCGCTTGTCTTTACTGAACAGCGGTCCGGGCTCGACGCTCGCGAACGTCGCGAGGTGCAACGCGTCCAAAGTCCGCAACGGAACTTGCGGATGCACTTTGGCCATTATGTCGGCCGCATCGCGCACGATGACCCCGTCGAGTCGGAGTAACTCGACCACGTCGTCGAGGATATGCCCCTCGAAGAGATCCCACGTCCGGAGCCGCTGCTCAGCGGTGAGGACGCCAGAACGCTCCTTGCTCTGAAGCGCTGACCATAATTCCGCATAGAGTAATTCCGACGACACGATCTTGTGCCCTTCAATGGTCTTCTCACACGCCGCAGAATCCGCTTCGCGGGTATAAATCTTAACGAGAACCGACGTATCGAGATACATCTCAATACCCGCTGTCGCGGGTCTCTCGGATCTGCGCCGTCGAATCCGGCCCCATCGGCAGGGTCGCGCGATGCGCCTCAATTGATCGCCACGGCTTGCCGCCCACCACAGGGCGATGACGAACCAGCATCGCCTTCGGCTCCCCGTCCGAAGTGATCACAATCTCCTCTCCGGCTGCTGCCCGCGCGAGCAACGACGAGAGTTGATCTTTCGCCTCGCGCACCGAAACGGTCGAACGCCGGCGCAAAATCTCCGCCGACGTCTCTTCCACCATACCCGGCGTGAGCGATTTCGCCCGCGAGCGTAGGCCTAAAACGAGTTTTGATTTCATGTGGCCAATGGTGGCCACATGCCTGGCGACGTCAAGATTTTTGCCTTCTTTTAGCCCGAAACGGTCTGACCCCGGCGAATCGCCCACAATAGCTTCGCCTGCGCAATCGTCTGTGCCAGCACGCTCGGCGTGAGCGCCTGTTTCGGATCGTCGCCGATGCCGTGGCTGGGGCTCACATGCGCCTCGATGCACAACCCATCGGCCCCGTAGGCGACGGCTGCGAGCGCACAGGCGGGCACATACGCGGCCTTGCCGACCGAGTGCGAGGGATCGACGACCACCGGCGCCCATGTCTTTTCCTTCAGCAATGGCGTGATGCTTTCGTCCGGGTGATTACGATAGCCGTCGATCGTCGGCGCCGTGCCGCGTGGACAGAGAATGATATTCGGGTTGCCGAATGCCGCGATGTATTCCGCCGCCGAAATAAATTCGCTGATCGGCCCCATGTGCATGCTGCGCTTAAGTAGCACCGTGGTATCGCGCTCGCCGACCGCACGGCCGATGGCGCGCAGCAGCGAGTAGTTGAGAGCGTTGCGTGCGCCGACTTGGAGGCAGGTGACACCGGCATCGAGGGCGAGTTTGATGTGCGCCTCTTCCATGACTTCCGTGTCGACGGGCAGCCCCGTGCGCCGCGCGCCCTCGAGCAGGATATCGAGCGACTTCACGTCACCCTGAAACGTATACGGGTTCGTGCGCGGCTTCCACACTCCGCCGCGAATCATGTGGGCGCCCGCTTCTTTGACGGCGGCGGCCGTCTCGTAGAAATAGTTGGGATTCTTCGTATCGATCGTGCACGCGCCGGCGATCACGAACAGTTCCTCGCCCAGCGTTACCCCACCGATCTTGATCCGGTGACTCGCCAGATCGGAGCGCTTATCCATCAGCTTGAACTGCGACTGGATGCGGTCGATGCGGTCGACATAATCCAGGCCCTCGAGCCGGTTGATCATCAACTCGTCTCGCTCGTCGCCCACGATGGCGTAGATGGTCCGCACCGCCCCGATGATCGGCTGAATCTTGCAGCCAAACTCCGTTACGATGGCCGTGACTTCGCTGAGTTGTTCGGGGGTAAGTCGATTAGACTTCGGGAGGATCATGTCGGACGGGATTTAAACGGCGTGAGCAAAATGGACAGAGTCCGAAAGGCTCCGATTTGCCCTTCGTTTTGTCCATTCTGTTCATTCCGACTAAAGACTCTCTTCAAACTCCGGGGGCAATGGTGCCTTCGCTGCGAAGTGAAACCGCTTCCCGTTCCATTCGTAATCGAACGCGGTCTCGACCGAGTGGAGGAACATCCGCTTCGTCCCCGCCGTTTTCGCAAATTCTCGGTTCCGCGCAAAATCGCCGTAGGTCTGATCACCGACGATCGGCACGTGGCGCTTGGCACACTGCACGCGCAGCTGGTGACTGCGGCCCGTGCGCGGCTCGAGTTTAATCAACGTCAGGCGCGGTTGCCGCAGCCCCGCGCGCACGACGGTCATGCGGCTCTCGGCCGGCACGTGGCCCGCGTGTGCCGCGGTGCGGATCTGGCCTCCACGTTTCTCCACTGCGAGCAAATCGCGCCACAACTCCAGCGGCTGGTGCGGGGCGCCAAATACGAGAGCAAAATATATTTTCCGCACCTGCTTCCGTTTGAAGTGCGCGCGAATTTCCGTCGCCAGCGCCGCGCTGGTCGCAGTTAGAATCACGCCGGACGTCGCGGAATCGAGTCGGTTGAGTAGCCAGAGCCGATGCGGCGGCGCCGACTCCCCTGCCCCGCGCCATTCGAAAAATTCGCCGTCGACCACGTAGCG
>JANPIT010000591.1:0-4198 GCA_031425115.1 Opitutaceae bacterium
TTCGGCGCGAGCCCATAGGAGATCGCGGCCACCGCGTAGCCCTTGCTCGCCAGCCAGTGGTTGAAGGCCGGGAATTGTTTCCGATCCCCGCTATCCCACCCGCCCGCATGGACCACGACTACACATGGCGCGTTTGCTCGACCGACCGCTGGATAGAAATCGAGCGGGAGCTCGGGCGTCACCTGCAGCGCCTGGATCGCCACGTCCGGCGGGTTGGCGGTGAATAGCTGGCCCACCGACCACGGGCTCCCGGCCACCGCGGCCGGTCCGAAGCCCGCGGCCAACTGCTGCGGGAGCGCGGCCCCGATCCGCCACGCTTGATACGACGGCTTGAGCAACACGACCACCGCACCCGCACTTAACGCGACCGTCACGATCGCCAACCCCAAGTTACCCCGAGCGCACCACGCGCCCACCCCCAGCGCAAACGCCGCGAGCGCCAGCCAATGCCCATATTCTCCCGCGAGCACCGCGAGCCGCCAGGGCGACCAGTCGGGCGATTTGAAAACGGTCAGTGCGCCTAGCGCTAGCAGGGTCGAAGCGAAAACGAGCAGGGAAACACGAAGCATCATGGACAGCATGAACAGAATTTATCGAATCGAGGAAGGCACCGGACTTCCGCGCATTTTGTCCATTCTGTTCATTCTGTTTAAAAGGGATTCGTTTCACGTCAGCTCGGAGATTCATTCCAATCCTGGAAATCCTGATAATCCCGTCCAAAAGCCAGCCGCTCCACCCGCCATGCGCCGCCTCGACCAACTCCTTTCCTCCCTCGGCTACTGCAGCCGACGCGAAGCTCGCGGCTGGATTGCCGACGAGCGCGTGACCATTGGCGGCGAGATTGCGGACGATGTTTCGCAGAAGGCCGCTCCCGCCGACGTCCACGTCGACGGCGCGCCGCTCGACCATCCCGATGGCCTGCTTCTGCTCGTGCACAAACCGCTCGGTCTCGTCTGCTCGCACGAGGATCGCGAAGGGCCCAACGTTTATTCGCTGCTCCCCGCGCGCTGGCGCAACCGCAACCCCGTCGTCACGAGTATCGGCCGGCTCGACAAGGACACCAGCGGCCTCCTGCTCCTCACCGACCAATCGCCGCTCGTGCACCGCCTGACTTCACCCAAGCACAAGGTCCCGAAGCTTTACCGCGCCACCGTCGACCACGATCTATCGCCCGATCTCATCCCGCTCTTCGCCAGCGGCACCCTCTTGCTCGCGGGTGAAAAAGACCCCTGCGCGCCCGCCACGCTCCGCCTTGTTTCACCGCGCGAAGCCGAGGTCACGCTGACCGAGGGTCGCTATCATCAGGTGCGGCGGATGTTCTCCGCGCAGGGCGCCACCGTCGTGACCCTCCACCGCGAGCGCTTCGGCCCGCTCGCGCTGGGCGACCTCGCCGCCGGTCAATGGCGCGAGCTGCCCCTGGATTTCTTCGGGCCGCAAAGTTGAGGTGGGCCGTGCGCTCCGCGCGCGGCTTCGCACCCAAGATCCCGCCACGCCAACCCAACCCGCCGCCCGCGGAGCGGCCGGCCCACCGGTTCCGGCGCCGCGGCCGACCGGATATTATTATCTGTCCTCTCTCCGCGGCATCGCGCGTAATCCGCGATCAAACCATGTATGAATTTCCACTCACCGGCGCGCAGAAATCCCATCTTCGTGCCGCCGGCCAGAAGCTCGAAGTCACTCTGAAGCTCGGCCGCAGCGGACTCACTCCGGAGTTTTTCACCGAGCTTCAAAAACTCCTGCGCGCGCACGAACTCGTGAAACTTCGCTTTCTCGGCGCCGACCGCGACGAGCGCCCGGCGCTCTGCGAAAAAATCGCGGACGAAGGTCGCTGCTTGTTCATCAGCGCCGTCGGTCACACCGCGCTCTTTTATCGCCAACACCCCGAGCCTCGAGAGCGGACGATCGAGCTGCCGGAGTAACGCCTGCGCGAGTCCCGGCCGATTGTAGGGGCGCAGACTTGCTGCGCCCTCAGGCGAATTCCCTCAGCCAAATTGGGATCCGAGTCCCCACCGCTACGCAGCAGCAGCACGTCCCCCCTACAAAATAAAACCGGCCACCGGGCTGAGCCGGCGGCCGGGTGCATTGGCGTGCGATTATCGTAGCGGGAGAGTATTCGGATCGCGGTGACGTTCTTACGGGGCCCGATCAAAATTGATAAGCCACCACGGTGTTCTTGCCCTTGAAATGGAACACGCGGTTCATCGGCTCATCGACGGTGTAGTCGGGCTCCTTTTCCTTCAGCGTGAGCGTGCGGTCCGTTTCTCCGGTCGTGAGATTCACGCCCACCACGCCGATGTCTTTTTCCACGTTCGTGAGCACATAGCTGTAAGCTTCGGATGATTTCGTGCCACCGCTCCGCTTCGACGCTTTCTCCGTGTAGCTGTTATAACGGTCGAGGTTGCTGTGGATCGTGTTCACCCCACTGTTGTAGCCACTGCTGCCGAGGCCGCCGCTGGCCATCGCCTGGCCGTTGCCATAGACCGCAGCAGCCGCGGTGACCGCGAACATCGCGATGTTGCCCAACGCCTCGCTCGGCGCGGCGTAGAAGAGCGACCAACTCGAGGTTTTCGTCACGGGGTCAAAGCCCAGCAAGTGTTGCTTGCCCTGCACCACCACGCGGCCGCCCGAGAAATTCACCGCCACCGGCACATCCAGCAGCGCCTTGTTTGCCGACATGCCGGCCTTCACGAGACCAGTAACGCCACCAAGCGCCCCGAGACCGATCTTCGCCACACTGCCGACCCCCATCTTGCGCTTAAACTCGATCGGCACCCGGAACGACTCGACCGGCGCCGCACCCGAATTGTCGATACCGTAGACGTTCGCCCCATCGGCAAATACCACCGTCTTGGTGGCATCGACGACGACCATGTTGGTGATGCCGGCCTTCGCCTGATCGAAATGGTAGGACGATTTTCCGTCGGCCGGATCAAGGGCGACAATGCCCAGCGGCTCGCGGAGCGTCGCGGTCTTGCCGTCGGAAAAATTGCCGCCATAGCGCGCGAAAATTTTTCCGTTCACGATTTCGAGCTGGGCAACGATTGCGTTGTCCCGCGCTTTGAAGAGTCCCGCGTAATCCGAGATGCGATCGCTTTTCCAGAGCGTCGTGCCGTCGCGCCGGTTGATGGCATAGACGCTGCCGCCGCCGCCGCCGTAGATCCGGTCGCCGTCGATGCGCAGCGGCGCGTAGGTCTTCTTCAGCCCGGGCGCGCCCGAGGGAAATTCGACGCCCCACTTCACCTTGCCGTCCGCCAGATTCACGCAGTGAACCCCGAGGTATCCGACATACATCTCGTCTCCATCAACCACCGGATCGTGATAACCCGAGAGATCCATCGTGGGGATGAACCTCCCACTATTATCCGCCATGTGCATCGGAATGCCGCCGCTCTTGGTGAATTTCGACGTCCACTTGGGCGCGCCCGTCGTGAGATCGTGCGCCATGAAGAAGGTGCCCGCATCCTGCTCGACGGCGGTGTTCACCACGAAGATCACGAGATTCTTCTCCGGCACGGGAATCGTGGTCAGGTATTGCGCCTGAATCTGCGGCGTCGTCCAAATCGTCTCGCCCGTCAGGTAGTCGATGGCGTTGAACGTGACCTTCGTGATGATCGAGCCCTCGAAATTATTGCACACGAGGACCGGCGTGCCGGGAATTTCGCGGGCGTTGTTGCGATTGGATTTTTTGATGTCAGCGCGTTTCCACGCGACCTTGCCATCCTCGGGGCTGATGCCGACGAGTGCGTCATCCGTCCCGATCAGCAGCGTGCCGAGCCCGGTGAGCGAATGCCACTTGGCGTCGGCACCCAGCGGCGTCGTCCAAAGTTGTTTCGCGGGCGCCGCGACGAGGGAGGAGGCAAACAGGCCAAGCGCGAGCCAGCCGGAGGCAAACGAGCAAGTTTTCATGGAGCAGGGAAGTTGAAGCGGAAACTGAAGCGTGCGCATCATGCTCCAAAAGGGCGCCGGTCGCATATACGCATTCCTGCGTAGGCTCTCGCCCAAACACGGATGGGCCGCGTGCTCCACGCCCAATCCCGACGCCCTCGCCACCATCCTTGCCGGGGTCGACCGCATGGTGCGCGTTTCAGACGACGAGGTCGAAGCGGGCCGGCGGCAACGTCGACGCCTTTGCGCGAGTTCTGGGGCGCATCTCAGTTTCTTGCACGCGGCGCGGAACGAGCGAGAATCCTTGGCGGCG
>JANPIT010000592.1:0-4077 GCA_031425115.1 Opitutaceae bacterium
CGCGCCTACGCTCCCCGCGGCTTTGAGCGCCCACGGAGGCGGCAATCGAAAGCCAGGCGGTGGTTCAATCAGCCCATCAGCAATCGCCGACTCGATTCCAATCGCGCCAATCCGTTCCGCCAATTTGCGCGCGAGCGTCTGACTCAAGCGCGTCGCACGCTCTTTCGTCATCTTGGGAACGCTGCTCTGTTTTGTTGTCACCCGTGTTGTCACCCGACCTTGAAATATCGGCATTCTCGGGATGACACAAGATAACTGCGAAACGTCGCTTGTCGTTCTGTATCCAGTTCTTTACGACACCGGATGATTCAGGAGGATTGCAGCTAATTCCGCCTGAACGAGTTATGAGTCCTCTGCTCTACCACTGAGCTACTCTGGCGAACCAATGACACTGATCGACCTATGCCGCTCACCGCGGAGCCTTCTACCGCCGCTTTCTACACACCGACAGAAAGCAGAGATAATCCCCCGGGAAAGAACGTGGGGCAAAACCTCGGCCGGGCGAGAGGCTCCGGCAAGCAAATTTGGCGCGAGTCCGAAAGCACGGCGTTCAGCCTCAAACCGAGCCGGTCCACGGGGACGCCACCCCGCGCCGCGGCCGAACGCGCGTCAAACGCAGGCCTGGGGGAGCTGCGAGGAATCCCGGTGCGCCACAACGACACTTCCCGGGAACCTTCCGGGAACCTACCTCGAATCTACCGGGAATCTAAGCGTCCCGAAAGCAGAGGCTGGGTCGCAAAGACTTTGGCGCGGGTGCGGAGCCGCCCAAAACCATATCCGCCGCCACCAAGACCGGCTGAAGCCTCCCGCATTCTAACGATTCGGGTTTTCACGCTCCCGTCGTCGAATTCCTGGGCGAGGTCGACACTTTGTTCACAAGCACCTTGTCCACGCGGTGCCTCTCCATGTCGACGATTTCGAATCGCCACCCGTTCCAGGTGAAATGTTCGCTTACTGCCGGGATGTGACCGAAGCGGTCGACCATGAATCCACCGAGGGTTTCGAACACCTCGCGATCCTCATGTGGAAGCGGTCCGGTCTCGAACCGCGTCCGGAAAGCATCGATGGACATCGCACCGTCTACGAGCCACGAGCCGTCTTCGCGTTGGACGGCATCGGGCAAGCGCCGATCTCCGGGCTCGGGCAACTCGCCGACGATCGCTTCCATCACATCGATCAGACTCACGATGCCTTGGATGCTGCCAAACTCATCGGTGATAAGGGCGAGGTGCTTTCCGGTCTTCTTGAAGGTCTCGAGCAATTGAACCGCCATGATCGACGAAGGCGCAAAAAGGGGCTTCACCAAGTGGTTCTTCAGCTCGTTGGCTACGCCCAAGGCCGCATTAGCCCAAAGCGACTTCACGGATACCATGCCGATTACGTGGTCGCGCGTGCCTTCATAAACGGGAAAATGGGAGTGCCCACTTGCTACGATCTTCCGCCAATTTACTTCGTCGGTATCGGCGATGTTGAGCCACACAATCTTCGTGCGGCGCGTCATAATTTCGGTAACCGGCAGTTCGTCGAGGCGGAGGACTCCCTCCACCATCGCCCGCTCTGCCGTGTGGAATACACCCGCCGTAGTGCCCTGGTCGATCAAGTGACCGATTTCTTCCTCCGACGGTGGCATCTCCACATCTTTGCCCAAGCCAAACAACTTCAGGAGCACATTGGTGGAAACGGTAAGAAACCAGACGACCGGCGACGCGAGCCGGGAGAGGAAAGCCATCGGTCTCGCCAGGAGAATGGCGCGCCCCTCCGGATTGGTCAGCGCAATGCGCTTGGGCGCGAGTTCGCCAATAATCAGGGAAAAATAGGTGATCGCGCCAACGACGATGACGATTCCGAGCGCCTGGCTGGATGATTCAAGGGCCGGAAACTGCGCCAACCACACCGCGAGTTTCTCCGACAAAGTCGCGCCGCCAAATGCTCCGGCCAAAATTCCGACCAGGGTGATTCCGATCTGAACGGTGGAAAGAAACTTGGTCGGTTGCTGAGCCAACGCCAATGCCACTTTGGCGTTGGCAGAACCCTCCCCCGCGAGTGCCTGGAGCCGTGCCTTGCGCGACGAGACGACTGCGATCTCCGCCATGGCGAAAACACCATTGGCAAGCAGCAGGACAAAAATGATGAGTATTTCCGTAAGGCTGTTCACGCGTGATAGTATGACGACGGGGTTTTAGATGCAAAAAATCAACGTCCATCAAACCGGAGCAACCGGTCGACGACGAAGTGTGCCGTGGCCGATACGCGACCCGGCGTAGCCCGGGACCCTCGGGAACCCGGGGCGAGAAAGCTCGGCGATGGCTGGCCGGATGTTCTCAGCCGCGAGCATGGCCCACTCACAGCCCGCCAGAGGGCCGTCGGCACCGCGGCGGTCACTTTAGACGAGGGCCACCATCGCCTTGATCACACCGGTCTCTGGTTTGAGCCATCGCGGGAATTCGGCGATCATGTCGTCGAAATGGGTGCGGTGCGTGATCCACGGTCCGGTATCGATCGTGCCGTCTTCGATCAGGCGGATGATCCGCGCGAAGTCCCGGGAAAGCGCGTTGCGTGAAGCGAGAAGGGTGAGTTCCCGACGATGCATCACCGGCGAATGCGGAAACGATAGCTCCTGCTGCGTGATGCCCACGAAAACGAGCCGCGCCCCAAACGCGCAATAGTTCAGCGCGTGCGCCATCGATTTGTGGCTGCCGGTGGCATCGATCACGACATCGGCTAACTGGCCACCCGTCAGCTCCGCCAGCGCGGCCAGTTCGGAGCCATCGCCGCGCGCCACAATCGTGTGCGGCACGCCCATCTTCTCCCGGCAAAACGCCAACCGCGCCTCGCTGATGTCCATCACGATGCAGGTCGCGCCGGCGACTTTGACGAATTCGATCGCCGAGAGCCCGATAGGCCCGGCGCCAATGATCAACACGTGCTCGCCGGCCTTCACGCCGCCGCGGTCGACCGCATGGCAGCCGATGGCGAGGGTCTCGACCAACGCGAGTTGCTCGTAGCTGAGCTGCGACGAAACGTGCAGTTTCCGGGCGGGGAGCAGCATGCGCTCACACATCCCGCCGTCACACATCACCCCGAGGGTCTGGTGGTGCTCGCAGCAATTCGTCAGGCCGCGCCGACACGAGTAGCACTTCTGGCAATTGATGTAGGGCTCCACCGAGCACCGATCGCCTGGCCGCACCTGCGTGACACCCGCGCCGACCGCAATCACCTCCACGCCCAGCTCGTGTCCTGGGATTCGTGGATACGAGTAGAACGGCATCTTGCCCAGGAACCCGCCGTAATCCGTGCCGCAAATCCCGATCCGGTGGATCCGCACGAGCGCCTCGCCCGCGCCGGGGGCCGCCGGCTCCGGGATGTCCAACGGGCGAAACGACTGCGGTTTTTCAAGCTGAATGGCTTTCATGGGAGATGGGTTGAACGATGCGCGTTGCAGGATGCGGGGGCGTATCCGGGAAACACCGACGGCCCCTAGATCTTTACCTCGCCGCTTTCACCTCGGCGGCAGGTCATCCGTTGTTTTCGGGCAAACCTTCCACGTGGCCGACATTTTTCACCGGCGCAAAAATCGCCTGCACCTCGGCGAGCAGCTGGCGATCGATCGGCTCGGCCGCCCACTTGGCCCAGTTGCGGATGTTGTTGGGATTGGCACTTCCGGCGACCGTCGTGGCGATGTCGGGATGCGCGAGGGAAAACTGCAGCGCCAGTTTCGCGATATCCGAACCGCGGCTCGCACAGAGCGCCGCGGCCCGACGCGCCGCTGCCTTCACCGCCTCCGGCTCCTTGAGCCACGCGGGTAACGTCGCATTGGTCAGCAGCCGCGCACTGAAAGGCCCGGCATTCATCGCGCCCACTCCCCTCGCCTTCAGCTCCGGCACGATCTCATCCGCGAAGCGCGTATTCTGCAGCGTGTATTGATTATAGCTGAGCACACAATCGACCGCCGCTCGCTCCAGGATGAAGCGGAACAACTTCATCGGATAACCGCTCACGCCGATGTAGCGCACTTTTCCCGCCTGCTGGATTTTCCGCAGCGCCGGCAGAGTCTCGTCGACGATCTGCTGCATCGGC
>JANPIT010000593.1:0-2397 GCA_031425115.1 Opitutaceae bacterium
CGCGTTGCAGTTGCAGGGACCGGCAGGGGTGAATGAAGCCCAGGCGCGCGTGAATGCGCTGCTGCGTGAGCCGGACGACGGCGGGGCGGCGCTGAAGCCGGAGTTGCGCGCGCGGATGCGGTGGCTGCACGCCCGGCTGGCGTTTGATGGCAACGAGCCCGACGAAACGATCAAGCGCATCGATGCGCTGCTAGCGACGCCGTTGGCGATCGAGCCCGGTCTGAAAAGCGAAATCGAAAGCACCGCGGTGTTGTTGAAGGCGCGCGCGGAGTTGGCGCTCAATCAGGAATCGGCGGCGCTCGAGACGCTCAAGGCGTTGCGTGAAAAATACGCGACGACGGACGCGGCGATCTCCTCTTACTTGATCGAGTCGGAGCACTACGCGCAGCAGGACAACATCGACAAAGCGCGCAACCGGCTGATCAGCGTGACCGACAACGAGGCTTACAAGAAGAGCGAGTATGTGCCGATCGCGTTGTTCAAACTCGCGTTGTTGTCGGAGCGGCTGGGCCGCACCGAGAACCTCCAGGAAGCGAATAAACGCATCGAAGAAATGATCGAGTTGGTGGCCAAGTCGACCGTGCCCGGCCAGGCCGATTTGGTGTTCGATGCACGCCTGCGGCAGGGGCATATTTTCCGGAAGCTGAATGATTTTCCGGCGGCACAGCGGGCTTACGAGGAGATCGTGAACAAATACAGCCGACGCCCGGATGTCGTCGTGGCGCAACTTGCGCTCGCTGAGACGCACAACGCGCAATCGACCCCGGGCGATCCGTTGCACGCCGATAGCGCGCAACGGCTGTTCGAACAGTTGCGCGATCGAGCGGATGCGCCGGCCGATGTGCGGATCGAAGCGGCCTACAACCTGGGAAAATTACTCGAGGTCCGAGGTAAACCCGACGAGGCCGCACGCGTGTGGTTCGAGGACGTCGTGACGCCGTTTGAGAAAGACGCCGCGAAGCCGTTTGAGGCGGGCGCGAAGCGGCCTTATTGGCTCGCGCGCACCCTGCTTGATTTGGGAGATCTGCGGAAAAAGCGGGGACAGACCGATGAAAGCAATGCCGCTTACAAATTGATCCTGCAATGGGGACTCCCGTATGCCGACGCGGCGCGGGCGCGGCTCGAGCAGGCCGGTGGGTCGCGGCCGACGCCCACGCCATGAGGCCGCCGCTTTCGAGTTTGCCGCCCTGCGAAGAACGATAAGTCTCACGCGCGATGTCCGGTTTTGACTTCAGCCTTTTCTCTCGCGGCGGTCCGATGATGTGGGTGCTCGCCGTGTTGGCTGTGCTCGGGTTGATGCTGTTCGTGGAGCGGACGCTGTTTTTGCACCGCAGCCAGATTCGTGCGAAGGCGTTTATCGAAGGCATCAAAAACATCCTCGCCAAGCGTAGGTTGGTCGAGGCCCTGACGGTGTGCGAGGAAACGCCGGGACCCGTCGCGGCGGTAGTGAAGGCGGCGCTGTTGCACGCGGACGATCCGGCCGACGCGATGCGTTTCCATGTGCAGGAAGCCGGCATCGTCGAGCTGCCGGCGCTGGAGCGGCGATTGGGCACGATCGCCGCCGTGGCGCAGGTCGCGCCTCTCGTTGGGTTGCTCGGCTGCGTGCTCGGGATGATCTCGACGTTTCTCGCCTTCGAAAAAGGCGGCAACTACGCGATGGCCAGCGCGCTTTCGGCCGGAATGTGGCAGGCGCTTTTGACGGCGGGGGCGAGCCTGATGCTGGCCATCCCTGCGCACCTCGCATATCACTTTCTCGCGGGACGCATCCGCGCGATCGTCCGCGACGTCGAGTGGTCCGGCAACGAGATCATGAAGTATCTACTCACCGAATACCGCGGCGTGCGGCCGGGCGAGAGCGGCCCGAGCCAACGCGTCGTCGGGGCTGACGCCGCCCGATGATCACGCGCCCGCTCGATCTCGCCTCGAAGTTGCGGCCGGAGCCGCGAAATTTTGGCGCGCTCTTTTATGTGAATATGGGACTGCTGGGGCTTTTTTTCACGCTCTTCGGTTCGCGCTTCGTGCTCGCGCCGGGATTGGGTGTGGATTTCCGCCTGCCGACCGTCACAGGGGCGACGGCGAACGCGCGTCCGCCAACGCATGTCATCACGGTTACGAACTCCGGGCAGATTTTCACGGGAGCGGGCTTGCGGAAGATGGATGAACTGCCGGCTTGGCTGCGCGAGCAGGCGAAGGGCGTCGAATCGCCCACGCTCCTGGTGCGAGGCGAATCGCTCGTGCCGAATGCAGTCGTGGCGGAGATTTCCGGAGCGGCGAAGTTGGCCGGCTTTGAGTCCGTGATTTGGGCAGCGGAGGAAATGCCCGTGGCGCAGAAGCGTCGGGGCTAGTTGCATGCCCGCCAGCCCGACAGGAGCGCGCACGCGTTGGATGGTGGCCGGC
>JANPIT010000594.1:0-1986 GCA_031425115.1 Opitutaceae bacterium
CGTCAACGCCACCGTCTTCGGAATCGCCATCAAGGGCTACGACCCGGTCGCCTACTTCACCGACGCCAAGCCCGTGAAGGGCGAGTCCAATTTCTCGTTCGATTGGAATGGCGCGACCTGGCGCTTCGCCAGCGCCGCGAATCGCGATACCTTCAAGGCTGCACCGGAAAAATACGCCCCGCAGTTCGGCGGTTACTGCGCGTGGGCCGTCAGCCAGGGCTACACTGCCGGGATCGATCCCGCCGCGTGGAAGATCGTGAACGGAAAACTCTACCTTAACTACAGTCTCGAGGTTCAGAAGAAGTGGGAAGGCGACGTCCCCGGCTTTATCGCCAAAGCCGATGTGCAGTGGCCGAAGCTGCTGAAGAAGTAATTCCTCGTCCCTCCTCTCTTGGATTTCAAAGTTCCTCGTGCTTGATTGGTTTGAATCTGCGTTGCATGCGGCGGGCGAGGGCGGCCCCCTCGCTCTGGCGGCCCTCGCGCTTGCCACGCTCGTCAGCGAAGACCTCGCTTGCATTGCCGCGGGTTTGCTCGTGGCGCAAGGGTCGCTGAAATTCGGGCCGGCCGCGGGAGCCTGCTTCGCAGGAATTTTTTCCGGCGATCTTTTGCTGGTGTTTGCCGGCCGCAGTCTCGGCCGACCGGCGCTGGGGGTCGCCCCGTTGCGCTGGTGGATTACCGCCGATGCGGTGGCACGGGCCGAGCGTTGGTTCAGCCGCCGCGGTCCGGGATTGATTCTCGCGAGCCGCTTCATGCCGGGGACGCGTCTGCCGACTTACTTTGCCGCGGGGGTGCTCCGCGCCCCGCTCGCGCCTTTCGTCGGATGGTTTTTTCTGGCCTGCGCGCTCTGGACGCCGCTCCTGGTCGGCAGTGCCGTTCTCTTCGGCGAGGCGGCGTTACGGGTGTTCGAGACATGGACGAACGCCGTGCCGGCTCTGATCGGGGCGGGGCTTTTGGCGTTGGCGGTTTCGCGCCTCGCGGTTTCGTTCAGCACGTGGCGTGGCCGCCGACTGCTGTTGAGTCGCTGGCGTCGGCTGACGCGCTGGGAATTTTGGCCGATGTGGGCGGTCTATCCACCGGTCATCCTCTATATTCTTTGGCTCGGAGCGCGGCACCGCTGCTTCACCTTGTTCACGATCGCCAATCCGGGCATCGGCGCCGGTGGCGGTCTCGCCGGCGAATCGAAGAGTTCCATCTTGCGCGGTTTGGCCGGCGCCGGTGACGCGGTGGCGCCGTGGGCGCTGATTTCACCGGGAACGCCGGAAACGCGGGCGGCGGCGGTGACGGACTTCATGCGGAGCGCCGGACGCGATTTTCCCGTGGTGCTGAAGCCCGACGTGGGTGAACGCGGCAGCGGCGTGGTCATCGCGCGCGATTGGGCGGCGGTGACGGACACGCTGCGGGCGGAGCCCTCGGCGATGATCGCGCAGACCTACGTGCCCGGCGTGGAATTCGGCGTGTTCTATGTTCGCCGGCCGACCGCGGAGCGCGGCGAAATTTTCGCGATCACCGCCAAACACCTCGTTGCCGTCATGGGCGATGGCCGGAGGACATTGGAGGAGCTGATTCTGGCTGACGACCGCGCGGTGTGCATGGCGCGGTTCTTCCTTGGCAAGCATGAGGCGCACCTCGACGAAATTCCGGGCGCAGGCGAAACCATCACGTTATCCGAACTCGGCACGCATTCACGTGGCGCGGTTTTCCTCGATGGGACGCATCTCGCGACGCCGGCGCTGACGAGCGCGATCGAGCGGGTGAGCCGAGCTCATGCGGGTTTTTATTTCGGGCGCTACGATGTCCGCACGGCTTCGGCGGATGCGTTGCAACGCGGCGAGTTTACCGTGATCGAGTTGAACGGCCTCACGTCGGAGGCGACGAGCATCTACGATCCGCGGCACAGCGTGTGGTTTGGCTGGCGCGTGCTGTGCCGGCAGTGGCGGCTGGCGTTTGCCATCGCCGCGGAAAATCGCGCTCGGGGCGAAAAACCGC
>JANPIT010000595.1:0-21441 GCA_031425115.1 Opitutaceae bacterium
GACGGCGAGATCTTCAACCGCACGTCCACCTTTCCCGCCGCCATCGACCGCAGTGGGCCGTCCGGCAGCCAGGTCTCTCTCCTCGCCGGCCAGACGCGCGCGGTGCGCCTGCCGAATGGCACGCAGAAGATTTTCTCCGGCTTCGACCAATATACCAATATGCTCGGCACGGTTGATTATAACAACCGCACCTTCAACGTGGCCAACGTCACCGTGGAGCAGCGCATCGGCAAACTCGCGCTCGAGTTCGCCTACAATCAGCAGTATCAACACGAGGACCGGAACGATAATTCCTTCGGCACCAGCCAGACCCCGCCGGTGCTGAGCGTCGATAGCAATGGCCGCCCCTATATCGAAGAGGCGATCGGTGGCGCCGCGTTCAAGGTCTTCGGCAACGTCGTCAAGGCCGGCCGCATCGCCGCCGTGTATCCGTTCGATTTGGGCCGTTTCGGCAAGCAGCTCCTGGTTGCCACCGCTCTCAAGCAGCGCGACATCAAACACTCGCGCCGCACGGGCCTCGCCAACGCGCTCGGCGCTGGACTGATCGCCAGCAATGGCATCCGTCTCCGGGCCTACCTCGACGACCCCAAGTTCGGCACCGAGGAGTTCTGGGACCAGTTTCTCCTGCCCAACATCCGCTCCGCCCCCGGTTTCGAGCCAGTGCTTTATGAGAGCACGACCAACACCGGTCCATTCGTCGACGTCCGCTACTCGCAAACGCAGACCGCCTCTCTCTCCGGCGAATATTTCGGCGGCCGCGTCCATTCGCTCGTTGGCATTAGTTGGAACAGCCTCACCCGAAAGATCCCGACCGAAGCGGCCTATGCGACCGATGCGCGCGGCTACTTCACCCACCCCGGCCTCCCGGACAAGCGCCCCGACCTCTATACTTACGATCCGCGCTTCGGTCTTTCCGCCACCAGCAAGATGGCCGGGCTGACGGTCTCCGTGTGGCGCAGCGATCAGGTCAACGTTAACGTCTATGGCGTAACGTCAGAATCGTTCAATTGGCAGTCGCGCCAGGTTTTCTTCGGCCCCGATATCGGACCGGTGCGCGGCAAGACCAAGGAATTCGGCCTCAAAGGTGATCTCTTCCAGCGGAAGCTCACCTACACGCTTGGCGTCTACAATATCAACCGCATCAACGCCGCGTATGCCTGGCTGCCGGATGTGCTCAATCTCACCCAGATCGAGGACCTCATCAACCCGAACAACATTCTCCCCGGCGACTCCCGCTATGTCGAAGTCGTTAGCGGCCTCAACAACGAGCGCCGCACGGTCAATTCGAACGAGCAGTCGCGCGGCTTGGAGCTCACGCTTCAAGGCCAGCGCTGGAAGGGCCTGCAGACGCGCGTCACCTTCTCCACGACGAAAGTGCGCGCGCAGGCGGACTTCTCCCAATTTCGCGCCTACCTCACTGCCGCCGAAGCGCGCACTGCCGCGGCCAACGCACCCGGGGGCGATCTCACCATGGCCGAGTTGCCCATCGTTCTCACCAACGCCCGCACCGTGCTCGGCTCCAATACGCTGACCAACGAAATCGCCGGCCGCCGCAGCTCGCCCTACACCGGCAGCTTCGTCCTCGATTATCTGATACCCGGCGTTCGTGGACTGCGCGTCGGCCTGAACGGCGTATTCGGACCCGACTACAACATCGCGATCTACGACGGCGTGAGTTACAAGGGAGCCGCCTCGTTCCCGCTGCACGGCTACCTCCTCTACGATCGCCGGATCATGAAATACCAGACGACCTTCCGGCTCGGTCTGAGCAACATCTACGATGTGATCAACGGCGACAGTCGCTACCGCATCACGGGATCCACCTCCTTTAATGCGACGACGCGCCGCCCCAACTACATTTACCGCTACACCGAGCCCACGACGTGGAGCTTGGCGGTGACGACGCGCCTCTAACTCGCACCGGCTGCGCACCGCAGCGGGCCAGGAAGGCAAAACACGCCGGGCCGCGGCCGTGGCGCAGCCGCGTCGCGATCTTTGGACCCGCCGTGGTTGGGTAGCCGGGGCAGCCCTGGCGCCCCCTCCGTTTCGGCCCCGGGTGGGTGCAAAAAGAGACCCACCTCGCGGTTCCAGCGCGAGATTAACGCAAGTGGTTATGAGGCAAATGCCCTCCGGGTAGGGAATTCCCTGACCGGAAGTTACGCCCGGGAAACGAGAATTTCCCGGGGAAATATAAGGGAATTCTGGATACGAGTAAGACTTGCGACGATTTCGTTCGGCCAAAGCGTGGGGTGGTCTAACTCAGACAAAACCTGACCAAACTACACTACCCATGAAAATTATTAATCTGAAGACTTCGCTGCTTCTCCTGGCTCTGGCCTCGCCCCTGGCGACGCTGGCGCAGACGACGGTCGCCTCGGGGGATTACACCCGTCGCGCCGGTGAGCGGGAATTCACTCTCGGCGGTGCCGGTGCGACCAACACCGACTTCGACAATAGCCTCGGCGGCGTGAATCTCTCCCTCGGCACTTATATCAACGAGACGTTGATGTGGTCGATCCGCCAGTCCGTTAACTACAGCAATCCCAACGTCGGCGGCACCCAGTGGAACGGCGCCACCCGTCTGGCGATCGATCAGCACTTTGCGTCGCGCGGCGCAGTTCGCCCGTTCGTCGGCGCCAATTTCGGCCGCGTCTACGGGGATGCCGTGAATGATACATGGGCGGCAGGCCTCGAGGCCGGCGTGAAGTTCTACGTTCAGCCCAGGACGTTCGTCTACGCCCTCGCCGAATACGGCTGGTTCTTCGAGCGCACGCGCAACGTCCGCAATCGCTTCAATGACGGCCAGATCAACTGGGGCGTCGGTATCGGCTTTAACTTCTAATCGATCCCGCTCCCGCGGGCACGTTTTCCAACCCGCTGCCGCAAGGCAGCGGGTTTTCTTTTTGGTCATAGCACCGTGCTGCACCGCCCTCGCCCCGCGCCGCCCTTTCTCCGTCCCAATCGTATTCGGAGTTGCGCGGTCATGCCCAAAACCCTTTCGCTGCTCCTCCCCTGCAGCAGTCTTCACCGCCGGGCCTGACCTCCGGCCACAACCCATCACCCACCATGCTACTCAAACCCCTCTCGCGCGCGTTGGCCGCGACGTTGCTCGCGTTCGCGTTTCTCGCCTCCGCCCTGCCGGCCGCCGATGCCGGCAACCTGTCTGGCTCGGTGAGCAACACCGCCACGGGCAACATGCTCGAAGGCGCCAAAGTCGAACTGCCCGCACTCGGCCTTCGTATGCTGACGGACAATACCGGCAGCTACGTCCTGACCAACGTGCCCCCTGGCACGCACGAAGTGGTCGTCACCTACATCGGCCTCGATCCGATGCGGACGCAGGTCACCGTCGCCGCCGGCGAGCGCGCCGTGCGCAACTTCGATCTCACTACCGGAATTTATAAGCTCGAAGCCTTCAAAGTCACCGGCGGCCGCGAGGGCGGCGCCGCTGCCATCACCGCGCAGCGCAATGCCGACAACTTGAAGAACATCGTGGCGATGGATTCCTTCGGCAACCTGCCGAACATGAACGCCGCGGAAGTCGCAATCCGACTGCCGGGCGTCGTGGGGAATTTGTCCGACGAGAACCTCGTGGACGGCTTCACCATTCGCGGCATCGGCGCCGGCTTGAACACCGTCACGATGGACGGCTCACCGCTCACCACCCAGGGGCCTTTCGCCCGCGGCGGGAATATCAACAATCTCACCGGCACGATGTTCGACCAGCTCGAACTCATCAAAGGGCAGACGCCCGACAAAGGCGCCGATTCCCTCGGCGCGACCATCAACCTGAAGACCCGCTCGCCCCTCAGCATGCGTGAGAAGCGCCGTATCAACTACAGCATCGGCGTGCGCATGGCTCCTTCGTTCACGGAGCAAGTGCCGTTGCGCGAGGATCACCGCAGTCACCCGATCGTCAACGTCACGTGGCAGGAAGTCTTCGGCGTGTTTGGCGGCGATCGCAACCTCGGCGTCGCGCTCAACGTGTTCTACAGCGAAAATGCCGTCGGCGGTTATCGCACGGTGCGGGATTTCCAGGACACGTTGAACACGCCCGCCTACCTTTGGGATTATCGCACCTGGGACAATTTCAACAACCGCAAGCAGGGCAGCATCAACCTGAAGACGGACTACCGCCTATCGCGGGACACCAAACTCTCGTTGAACGTCGTGCTCGGTGACGCCATCGAGACGTATCGCCGCCAATACGAAACCCGCGCGTTCGTCGGCAACCAGAACGCCGTGCCTAGCGCCACCACCGGCATTGTCCCCGGCTACACCGATCTCGTGACGCGCGTGCGGGCGACCCCCGGTTCCACGATCAACCAGACCACCACCGGCCCGGGCAATTTCTACAACCGGATGCGGCGTTTCGATTTCGGCTCCGAACACAAATGGGGCCCACTCCAAGTCGACTACAACGCCGTCTACACCCAGACGAACATCAACGGCGGCGGCGGCGGTCGCGGTGGAATTCTCATCAACCAGATCACCAACGTCGGCTGGGTGCTCGATCGCACCCAATCGGACCTTTACCCGGCATTCACGCAGACGGAGGGGCCGGACTTTACCGACTACCGCAATTACCGGCCGACGACCTACACGAACAATAATCAGGGCACTGAAGACGTGATCCGCGAAGGTCGCTTGAACGCCACGTATAAACTCCCCGTCAATATTCCGATTTCTCTTAAAACCGGCGGTAACTGGCGACGTCGCTACGTGGCGAACATCGCTCACCAGCGCGTGTGGACCTACATCGGCACCACGGCGCTGCTTGCCGACCCATCGATCGTGACCTTCGATTCGGTGAAGACGGGTCGCAAGGCGCCGATCTGGGAAAACGTGCAGTTCTTCCCGAACAAGGAGCCCGCCACTCCTTCCCTCTGGCGCGAGAATCTCTATCAACGCGAAGCAACGGAATATACCGGCAACCGCGCCGTGACCGAGACCGTCACTGCCGGCTATGTGATGACGCAAGGCAAGCTCGGCCGTGAAGGCCTGCTCGGGCGCACCGGCTTCATCGCGGGCGTGCGTCGGGAGCGGACCGAAACCGAGAGCTGGGGCTGGGTGCGCACGCGCACGCCAAGCACCGCCGCGCAGCAACTCGCTGACCCCGTCGGCTCCGCGCAGCGCGACTACGCCAATACGCAGCGCCGGCTCCAGGGTGACTATACCAAATCGTTTCCCAGCGCCCATCTCACGCACGACATCACCACCAACCTGAAGGCGCGCCTCGCCTGGTCGACCAGCTTCGGCCGCCCTGCGCTCAACAACGCGCAGCCGAACGAGACCATCAACGAGACCAACCAGACGCTCACGGTCAACAACCCAAGCCTCCTACCGCAGACCGCCACGAACTGGGACGCGACCCTCGAATATTACTTCGAGCCTGTCGGCAGTTTCTCCGTGGGTTGGTTTCACAAGAAAATCAGCGACTATATCGTGACGGGCATCAACAACGGCGTGATCGCCACCGGCGCGAACAATGGTTTTAACGGCGAATACCCCGGATTCACGCTCCTGTCCGCCGCCAATGCGGGCACCGCCTTTGCGCAAGGCTGGGAGTTCTCCTATCAGCAGCAGTTCACGTTTCTGCCCGGAGTGCTGAAGGGTCTGAGCCTCACTACCAATTACACGATCATCGACACGCACGGGAATTTCGGCGGCAACTCCTATCGCAAAACCGGCGAAGTCCCCGGCTTCATCCCGCGCACGGGCAATGTGATTCTGAATTGGAACTACCGGAAGTTCGGCGCACGCGTGCTCTACAATTACGTGGGCAACTATATCACGAACTATTCGGCCACGAGCGCCGCGCGGAATATCTATCGCTATAGCCTGCAGACCGTGAATGCCGGCATTTCCTATCAGTGGCGCCCCGCCGTGAACTTCACGCTCGATGTGAGCAATATCTTCAATGAGCGCCAGCGCTGGTATATCGGCCGCACCGATCGCTTGCAGCAGTCGGTCCAGAACGGCACCACGATCACCGCCGGCATCAACGGCCGGTTCTGAGTCCGTCGGGCCGGTAATCGGGTGCGACGGTCGCGACGGCGCGATCGTCGGGCACAGTTGCTCTCGATTTTAGCGAGGACGACGGGCCACTGGCGTTACTCATTACTCACTCCCAGCCCCCGATCACCCCACCAACTGCTTTACCAACGCCTGGATCATGCGCGGCAAGTCATAGGGAAACCGGGCGGTGATGAGGTTGCCGTCGACCACGCAGGGTTCGTCGAGCACGGTGGCGCCCGCGTTAGCCAGGTCGGGATGGATGTTCCAGACCGCGGTGGCCTTGCGGCCCTTGAGTATGCCCGCGCTCACCATCACCCACTGGCCATGGCAGATGGCACACGTCGGCTTGCCGGCTTTCCACATGTCCCGGACAAACGCCTGCGCCTTCAAATCGGCCCGCAGCGCGTCGGGATTCCAGCAGCCGCCCGGAAAGATACAGGCATCGTAGTCGGCGATGCTCGCCTCATCGAGATACCGGTCGATTTTGATCCACCCCGCATTCTCCATCAGACGAATCGCGAGGACGTGCGTGGCGCAGAGCGCGGGAAAGCGCAGCCCAAGCGTCGGATGAAATTCGCCGATCCGCGGGGACACGACCTGCACCGTGGCCCCGTGCTCCGTCAGCCAGCGGATGGACCCCGTGATCTCCACTTCCTCGACGCCGTTGGTGCAGCAGATGGCGATGGTCTTGCCCTTGAGCAGCGCGGGATTCGACGGCGGATCAAAGAGAAAATGGTGCAGCTCGCGGTTCAGCTCGCCGTCTGCCGTAGTGAGCAGCTCCGTCGAAATCGAAGGCACGAGCGCCGGCGTCATCAACGTCTGGGCGCGCAAAATCGCGGCATTGCGCAGGGCGGCGGAGTCGGTGGATGAATTCATGCGGATCGTCGCGGAGTGGAGTCCCCCGCCCGCGCGCTGGCAAGGATTGCGAGCGATCAGTCAACGCCGATGGCGCGGATACGATCAAAACCATAGTCCCCTGCACTCATCCGTGTTGTCCGCTGGTGGGCCGTGCGCTCCGCGCGCGGCATTCGCGTTCAGGAAACAGCCGTCAGCGATCCGCCAAGCGGTGTCCCTCATTCCTGGTTTCCAGGCTTCTAATGTTCTCCTCCCCGCCGTTTCCTCCGTTTTCATCCTGATGAGTTGTTTTATCCCAGCCGGCACCACTGGGCGTCCGCCTTAGCATTCTCCGCCAAAGAGGCACTTGTTGATGACTTAGTCGTTTCGCCTCCTCGGATGGTTCGTCATCGCCCTCGTCGTTGTGACGATGTCCCCGGATATCCTGGCCAAGCTCGACTGAGTTGAGGCCTATAACACTGTAGGGCAAATGACGCTGCGCGTGATAGAACCTGGAGACGCGGGGGCGCTGATCGCACTTCGCGGACGCACGCGCGAGAACGCGATCTCCGTGGACGCGCTCGCCGGGATGGGAATCACGGCCGAAAGTGTAGCTCGAAAGCTCCAGAGCACCCATCGAGGGTGGCTGTGCGAAGAGGACGGACGCGTGCTGGGCTTCGCGATCGGCGACGGAAGCTCAGGAGAGCTGTGGGTTATCGCGGTGGCGCCGGAGGTCGAAGGGCGCGGGATCGGCTCGCGCCTGTTGGCAAGCGTCGAGGAATGGCTATGGACCTGCGGCCGAGATACTCTTTGGTTATGGACCGACACCGATGAGAGTCGCCGCGCATTTACGTTCTATCTTCGTCACGGTTGGGTGAAGACCGAGGTAAAAGACGGCGTGCTACACCTCCGCAAGAAAAGACCCGCTCAAGCCCCAGAGCCGCGAGTCGCGTCGATCCCTCCCGTGGCTCATCTGTGACGTCAGCCCAAACCATGAAAGCGCCCATTCTGGCGGCAAAGCTCGCCGCCTTCCAAATCGACCATGGAACTCCGGAGTTTTCCTTCACCGCAAGGTTGGCGAGGGACAATCGCTGGACACTCGACTTTACCCAGCGAGCTGTTCGCGAATACCTCCGTTTCGTTTATCTAGCATCCATCTCTGAGCGTCCGGTGACGCCGTCAGTCGCTGTCGACCAAGTATGGCACTTCCACCTCTGCTACACCCGATCTTATTGGACCGAGCTATGTCAGGATGTATTGAACGGCCCCCTGCATCACGGCCCCACCCGAGGCGGACTCGAGGAAGGGATCAAGTATCGTGAGCAGTATGACTACACCAGGGACCTCTATCGGGGCGAATTTGGCGAGGTCGCGCCCGATGACATTTGGCCGAGTAGCGACCGGCGGTTCGCACTCGATGCAGGTCCAGTCTCTTTGACGAGAGAGCGGTTTCTGATTATCGAAAAAGCCCAGCTGTGGAGCTTCGGTCGAGCAGCTGCGATGGTCTGTGTTGCGACTCTAGCAAGCGGAGCGGTCGCACAATCGGGCGGCGATATAGCGATGGCGGTTTTGGCTCTGGGTGCACTTGCCGTTCTCTTCTGGTGGCTGAGCAGGCGAGGCGATAAGAAGGATAAAAAATCCGGTGGCAGCGGGTGTGGTGGTGATTCCGGCTGTAGCGGGTGCGGTGGCGACTAAAGGGCTCACCATCGACAAAGCTCAGCGCCCGCCGTCCGTCCGTTTTCGCGCATGACACTCTCTATGATGCCACGGGTGACGGGCGCAAGCGGGGGAGTAACCGCGCGCTGATGACAGAGTGCGTCAGCGTTGATCGCCGAGCGGAAGTGGAGGCGCGCCAAACCCAACAGCCGAAAGTTGAAAGCTACGAGTTGGGAGAGCGGACACTGCAAACGCACCCAAGCGTCGAGACGCGAGCGAGCGTGAGTCCTCAGGTTTCCCGCATCACGTAGGTTCCACTCCAGTTTTCCGGAGGCGGCTGCGCTTTGTAATGTTGGCAGGTTTGCAGAAAAACGAGCGAAGGATTGGAACGCACGCCGGGCGTCTTTTCCGGAACGTTGGGTTCCAGTTGTGCGCTCTGCTGGAACTGCGCGATCGCGCCGTCCCAATCGCGGCTATAATATTTGGCCAAGCCGTCCGCAAAAACCCCGATACACTCACGCGTCCGCGCGTCTATCGTCTCCTTGAGACCGACGATCTCGTAAATCCCCAAGAGTTCCGAGCGTCCGATCACCCCGATCTTACCTAACGGGCGAAACACGACCCGATCTCCGCCGTGTTTCAGACATTCCGCCCGGGTCGATTCCGTGCACATGGTGGAGGCGCCCCAACTCGTGGCGCCTGACTCCATGCGCGCCGCGAGATTTACGTTGGCGCCCATCATGGGGTAATTGAAGCGCGTCCGGCTACCCATATTGCCAACCAGGCAGAGACCGGTGTTTAGCCCGATACGCATCCGCGCTCCGCTCAAACTCGGGGGCCACCTTTCTCCTTCCCTTTGCCATTTTGTGCGCAGCTCGCCCAATTTGAGTTGGGCGCGCTGTGAAGCGACGCACGCGCGGTAGGCATGATCCGGCATCGCAATCGGCGCACCGAACATCGCAATGATCGCATCGCCGATGTATTTATCGAGAGTGCCGCCCTCTTCCTGAATGATGTCGGTGCAGGCGGTCAGATAGTCGTTCATCACCTCGAGGAGCTGATTCGGGGCGAGTCTGGCCGAGAACGAAGCAAAGCCTTGGAGGTCGGAAAAGTAAGCGGTCATCTCCACCTCGCGGCCGCCCAGCTGGGGCGGCTCGCCCGCTTCCATGCGCTCCACCAGTTCGGGTGAAATCTTGTTTCCGAACATTCCCATCACGGAGGTCCGCTTCTCTTTCATGAGAAACGCCTGATAGGCGATCCCAACCATGGCGACGAAACCGGTCGTGATCGCAGCACCCAACGGGGCAGCAATCGAAAACACATGACCATCGAGCACCACCTTGAGGTCTGCCGCGCGGAGCAGGAAGTAAGTCAGCGCGAAGGTGGCAGCGACGATGAGGACGAGGAGATATCGGCTGCGCTTCATTAACCGTTTTTGGGGCCTCGCATTGTATTGGAGCGGCCGCGGCTAATTGGCGAGGCGTTCGTGGAGTTTCTTGAATACGTGAATTCGTTGCGGAGAAAGCGACGCGCCTCCGGTTCATCGGAGGAAGCGGAGACGGGGATGACGGCACGGGTCAAGGCCGCACGCGGGTGAGGAGGTCCTCGATGTCGCTCGGCCTCGGCTCAAGTGTCACGATGATCACGGCTTCTCCGAAGCCGACCACGGCCACGCTCTCGGCGGGATAAAGGTCTATATTCGCCGTCTTGCCCGCGAAGTAAAAGCTCACGCGCACACCGCGCGAGAACACGGGCCACTCGACGGCTTGGCCCCAACGGTAACTCGCATCGGAGGTCAACCAGTCGCGCAGTCGCGCGGCGTCCGCGGGAGCAAGCCGGCGGGCCGGCGTTTGATCCACCACGGGAGTGAAGGGCTCGATTCGGGGCCCGAGAAGTGCGACCTCCACGCGTCGCGCCGCCAACGCCGTTTCGAAGTTTGCGATCGAGCCAAACAGGTCGATCAAACCCAATGCAGGAGGAACTTCCGCATCAAACGCCCCGCCACAGTTGAGGACCAAGGCGACCATCACGGAGGACACCACCGGCGGAGGCCCGCCGTGAGCAGGCAAAAATTCCTCGATTGGTTTCGCCGCGGGCAGCGGCGGCAACGGCACGGAAGGAACCGCGTAGTGAACGACGCAGGCACGAGATGGCTCGAAGAACGCGATCGCGGCAACCAGCAGTAACGGGATTTGGGCGGCGTTGCGGCTCATACATCTAAAACGAGCGACCGTGCGGATACTTAGATGTGATCGCACGACCCGGCGCCCGCCGATAACCCGTCACGATTCACGTTTATGCCCCCCTCGGGCCAGTCCGCCAGTCGCTAGTAACGGCAAGGCAACGCGACGCCGCCGAGCGACCGCGTTTTCTAGACGACCTTGGCGGACTCGTTAGTCGAGCCGTGGAGGGGGTCAGGGTGAACTCCTCGAATTGGGCCGCCGGCCGGCGATCAAGGCCCGGTCGCGCGGCTCGTTGTCAGCGCCGCACCACCGGATAGTAAGGCTGGTTTTTAACCGTCAGGTAGTCCGCCGCGGCGCGTTCGTCTGTCTTCGGGAAATAGAATCCGGGGCGTGGGTTCATCACGTCGACAATCCGTTTCTCCCCATCCTCCAACCCGAGCTCGTTCCAAGCATGCGCCCCGCCGGGACCGAGATTCCCCCGCACGAGAGCCACCGCGAGGCCGGCCTCGTCGGCCAGCAATTTGAATACTAAAGAACGATGCCGGCAGGCTCCGGCCCCCGCGGATCTACCGATGAGCAACTCCCTGCCGCGATATTCCCCTTCCATCACGGCGCAGGCGTTAGCCGAAAACCTCCGACCATCCTCGGACGAGTATTCCCGGTCGACATACAACGCGAGCAAGGTCGCACGCTCCAGCGCCGGCATACGCGCCAGGACGGGTGAGCGGGCATATTCGAGCTGGCGCTGAAGCACCGCGTCCCGCGCCCGGTCGACCACCATCACCTCACGGCCGGTTTGCACGGCACCCTCCGGCGTGAGTTTTGCCTGACGGCCGCCATCGACGTAGCCATCGGGGATCCGGGTCCCGGCCGCGATCGTGTGTTTTTCGAGGAAAGACGTGGCCGTCGCCCGTGCGGTCGGAGCGACCCGCGCCGCCACCGGCTCTTCGCCTGCGCCATAGGTTTTCAGCAAGAGATCGAAAAACAAATCCGTGCTGCCCGCATCGGACTGATGCACTTCCACGGCCAGCACGTTGCGTCCCGCCACCAAAGCCGTCGCCGGAACGACATGCCGCTGGTAGCGGCCCTCCTCGGAGCCTTGAACCTTTTGGGCGGCATAGGTCGCGGCGGCGATCGGACCCGCTGGCAGGTTGCTCCGCAGCATCTCCCGGCCGTTCAAGTAGACAACCGCGCCGTCATCGAGCCGCAGCACGAAAACGAGTTGTTGAATCGCCGCCAAGGCCGACACTTCAAACTCCCGCCGGAAATAGGTGGTGACGTGTTTGTGTCGCTCGTCCGCGCCAAAGCGCACCGTCGTCACCACATCGGGTTCGCCGTAACCGAGTGGCGCGCGGCCCTGCCTCCATTTCGCATCGTCAAATGACGGACTGTGCCAAGCCGCGCCCGGATTACTCCCGCTATCGAAATAGCGCCACTCGGTCTGCCGTCCCGCCTCGATCAACGTGGCCGCCAATACCGGCGACGCGGCGGCGCAGAGGACTATCCCGGCAAATCGAAGTCGGCGGAAAATGGAGAACGGGATCATACGGAAAACACGGTCGCGGACGATCAGACGATGGGCAGGGAGCGCAGGATCGATTTCGATCCGACAATTCGGGGAGATTCTTGCGACGGAATCTGAGTGCCGTCCGATCGTGTGACCAGCCTTTTGCCCTCCTTTCGCTTTGCCTTTCCCACGCAGAGTGGGCGCCGCGACGGAGGATGCGGAGTGTGTCCGGTGGGGGCTGCCTGTTACATATTCGCCCGCCTCCGATTCCCGGTTTCCTGGCTTCTGAATTTCTCTCCGTCGTTTCAGAGTGATCGACCGCGGATGGCGCCGATGGCGCGGATACCATCAAAGCCCCTGCGTCCTGTCTTGATCCGTGCGATCCGTGAAATCCGTGGTCAACCGTTCCAAGGATTGAATTTAGAAGCCACGAACTCCTCTTTCGATTCTTGGCTTCCTGGCTTCTGAATTTCTCCCCGTATTTTCAGAGTGATCGACCGCAGATCACGCTGATGGCGCGGATACGATCAACGCCCGCTGCGAGCTTTTGTGCCCTCTGCGCCTTTTTGCGGCCAACCTGTATTAGGTCGCGCACGGTCCGCCCGCCGGTCCATCCCTCTGTTCATCCTCTTCCTTTCAGCCCGGATTGAGACGTGACCCGTGGCATCGGACTCGCCATCACCTAGTCTCCGCATGCTCTTTTGGCTGAAGAAAACCATCGGCTCCTGGTTGATGCCGCTGCCCCTCAGCCTCACTGCGATCGTGGCGGGCGTGCTGCTTATCCGTTACACAATATGGAAACGAACCGGCCGCGCGGCCCTTGGTTTTGCCGCCGCCCTGTTGCTCATCTTCAGCAACAAGTTCATCGCCAAGTCGCTCGTGCGGTCGCTCGAGACGCAGTATCCCGCCATCCCCGAGTTCGTCGCTGGCGCGCCACTGCCCTCGCCGCTCGCGGCCTGTCGCACCGTCGTGATCCTCGGTGGCGGCAACGGCAACTCGCCGGGCCTCGCCGCGAGCAATCTGCTTTCAGCCGCATCGCTGGGTCGTTTCGTGGAGGGGCTCCGGATCTGGCGCGCGTTGCCCGAGGCCAAGCTCATCGTGACCGGCGGTGGCCGGAGGGAAGGCGAAGAGTCCAACGCCCAGTTTATCGCCCGGGCCGCCCTTGCCTTCGGCGTGCCCGCCGATCGCCTCCTCATCATCGACCAGGCCCGCGATACCGAAGACGAATCGCGCGCCGTCAAAGTCCTCGTCCCCGACGGGCGCGTCGCCCTGGTCACTTCCGCCTGGCACATGCCGCGGGCCTACGCGCTCTTCCGCAGTGCTGGATTGGATACGGTGGCTTGCCCGGCCGACTTCTCGACCCACCTGGATCCCGGTTTCCGCCTGGATGACTACACGTGGAGCTTTTGGGCCCTCGGCGGCAGCGAACGTGGACTCCGCGAGCGTCTCGGTCACCTCTGGATCCGACTTCGCGGGAAAGCCTGACGGGGACTGCCCACGGAATACACGGAACACGCGGAAATATACCGCATGGCCCGCGAACTCGCGCTCCCCTTCCAGGTATTCCGTGGGCAACCCTCCGATTGCATTCAGCGCCCCCGCTGCACCTGTTGCACCACCAGTTTCAACCGTTCGGCGCGCGTGCGGGGGTCCCAGCCAATCCACGCTTCGCGCCCCTTCAGTCGCTTGGCCGCCGCGCACCACAGCATCACCGCCACCCAGCGCCCGTCGCACTCCGCGATCTGCCAGCCGCGGTCTCCCGCCATGTGCGCAACCGGCAAGTAATTATGCGCGGCGAGTTCCTGCTCGCACCGCGCGTGCTCATCGGGTTGCGCGGCGCGGATCCGCACGCGCAAGCTCAAGATAGTTCGTTGGGTCTGACATGCCATCGTCCAGCCTGCACGCTCGCGTCAGTTTGGTCAGTGGATAATGCTGCCCTTACCGCAGAATAACTTGCCGCGCTTCTCCGCAGAACCGTGATCGCGTTCCCCCGCGCGCTGAATTGTCCCTTGGCAACCAGGAAACAACTGCATCGACCGGGTCGCCGCGGTCGTCAGCCGGTCCACTGCGGCTTGGCGGGCCGAAGCTCAGAGGTGAACTGGTCGAGCTTGAGCCAGCTCACCAGGGTGGTGACCAAATGCAGCAAACCATCGAGATTGCGGGGTTTCACGAAATAGGAATCCGCCCCGAGAAAATAAGCGCGCTCGATATCCGCCGGTCGGCTCGATGCGCTGAGCATGAAAACGCGCAGAGGTTCCAGCGAGGTCTGCTCGCGGAGCCAACTCTGGAGCTCGAATCCGTTTTTACCCTGCATGTTGATGTCGAGCAACAGCGCGGTCGGCATGGGAAACTGCCCGCGGTCCGCGTAGGCTCCGTCGCCGCGCAGATAGGCAATCGCTTCATCGACGCTCTGCACGGACCTCAACAGCGGGTCAAAACCCGCCCGGTCAAACACGGCTCGCATCAACTTCGCGTCAGTCGGACTGTCGTCCACGAGCAGAAATATCGGTGCGTCAATCCTTGTCATGTCCGCGGCAAAAATCCCGGCGCAGAGCCCATCGCCGGCGCTTCAGTCAGCTCAATCCAAAATTTGCTACCGGCTCGGGGTGTCGACTCGAGCCCCACCCGGCCACGCATTCGCTCCATGCCCTTCTGCACAATCGACAGGCCAATGCCCGTTCCCGGATAGGCGGCCGCGGTGTGCAGGCGCTGGAAAACCCGAAAGATCCGATCCTGGAATTCGGGGGGAATCCCGATGCCATTGTCTTCAACCCAGACCCGCACGATTCCGCCTTCACGACGCTCCGCCCGAAGTGTCACATGCGGCGCGGTGTCGGCGACGAACTTCACCGCGTTGTTGATCAAATTGAACATGACTTGGCGCAGCGTTGCAGCGTGCGCATAGACGTGGGGCCAGGTGCGCGCGCAATCGATCGTCACCGCCTTGGCAAACCGCTCGCTTTCGCAGGCTTCCAGGGCGCTCTCCACCACGTTCTCCAACGACACCGGCGCCAATTCCATCTCTTGCTGGCTGAGGTGGCTGAAGGCGAGGAGATCAGTCAGCAGCCGATCCATCTTCTGCGCGGCATCGTCGATGTAATTGGCGTAATCACACCCGGTCGGGCCGAGGTTGCCCGCGTGCATCTGCACGAGCAGCTGCGAAAAACCCTGCATCGTGCGCAACGGCGCGCGCAGATCGTGGGCGATCGTGTTGGTGAACGTCTCCAACTGCGCGTTGCTCAGCTGCAGCTCGGCCGTGCGTTGTTTGACGAGCACCTCGAGCTCCACGTTGCGTCGAGCCTGCGATTCACTGGCCCCACTGAGGGCCTGCTCGCTCAGGCGGCGGGCCGCGATATCGCGAAACGTGCACTGAATCAGCGGTTGATTGCCGTCGAAATAAAGCGTGCTGATGCATTCGACCTCCATGCGCAGGCCCTTCTTGGTCTGCAAAGGCAGGTTGTCGTAGCGGATGTAGCCGGCGCCTTGCAGCTCCATGAAGGCCCGTTGACTGGCCGCTTCGTCCGCGAGCAATCCGATTTCGAACAATTCTTTTCCAACGACTTCACCGAACTCGTAGCCAAGGAAAGCGAGCAAGGACGGGTTCACGTCGATGATGCGGCGGGTCTCAGGATCGAGGATAAGGATGCCATCGGGCGCGGTTTCAAAGAGCCGGCGATAGCGCCGGTCTGACTCCGCGGGGGGTCCGAACAACGCCACCGACTTTTCCCCCAAACCCGGACACACAATCGTCATGACGCCAGTCTACGGGATTCTACGGATGCGTCTATTAGCTGACTACCCCACCTGCAGCCACATTACGCCGTATATTTTGGGAAGGCGCCAAGCCCCATCGTGCCCCCTCCGGAAATTCTGACCATTCCGCGTAACATCAGCGCAGACAGCCGGGCGCCCCTCCCTTTCCGGGGAGAGATTCGCCGCATTCTGAGCCAGCCGGCCCCGTGTTCGACGCAGGCTGCTATAGCTACAAGCGCAACAAAGGAACCGACGGGCGTGCACTCAGTGGGCCGTCGTCAGCTCCACCTTCGGTCAAGAACGCCACAGTCACGAATTAGACCAGCTCAAGTCTTCCACCCCTAAACAAAACGCCAGGACCGTAAGGGCGACTAGCATAAGCCTGCGACCGCTCGCGGCGAGAATCGGCTTCCAACGGCTCGGTCGCGCCTCAACTGAGGAGACGGGCAGAGTCACCGGCAACTGTAACATGGCGTGCTCGCGGGGAACTTGGTGCATGTGAGCTGAGACGCTGCGTCCCTGATCATCGGTTACACGAGATCAGGTGGGTGTGTGCCCCATGCCTCGCCGGCACGTCGGCGCAATCGGACCGGGGCAGCCCACCGGCCCGCGACGTCGCGCGAATCGCCGCGCTGACCGGAATCCGCCCAACCGGCGCCCGCTGTATCCAGACAATCATAACGTGGCTCAGCGCGGCAGGACCCGGGCGCGGCCGTATACGCTGACTGCCGACAACTGCGCCGGCGTCAGGCAGCTGCCCGACGCCGGCGCGAAATCGCCCCACAAGGAGCGCTTCAGTCGTTGTTCTTCGGTTAGGGCTTCTTCACCTCGGTCTTGAGCTCGATCTTGTTTTCGACGGACTTCACGCCCGGGACCGCTTTCGCGATCTCTTCGGCGCGGGCTTTTTCCGCCGCACTGTCGGCCCAGCCGCTGAGCTGCACCTTGCCCAGGTGCGTGTCGACCTTCACGTCGACCGCTCTCACGCCGGGATCTTTGGCAAAGGCGGTCTTGACCTTGGCGGTGACCGCGGAGTCGTCGACGTTTTGACCGATAGTCTTGCCGTCATCGCGCGAACAGGCGGCGCTGAAGAGGAGTGCTGCTGCAACGAGAGCGGCCGAAGCCGTTTTTTTGAATGATGATTTCATGGGGGTGGAGGAAGGTGGGGGATAGTTGCAGCAAACCGCCGAAAGTTCCCGATGTGGCGGCGGGCTGCGCGGTTTTGCGTTCGCGGCTGCCCGTATCGGGAGGGGAAAAAGCGGCTCGCACGGTTCGCGCCCGAGCTCAGATCATCCCACCAGCCCGGATGCGCTCAGCTTCCCGTTCCCGTTGGCGCGCCCGCACCGGATCGCGCGGCCAATTGAATTTGGTGCTTCATTCGGCCTTCGGGCTGCGGCATTCCTCGTGCTCTTCATGGCCACTACTGTCTTCACCATCGCCAACCAAAAGGGCGGCGTCGGCAAAACGACCACCGCGGTCAATCTCGCCGCCGCGTTGGCCGAGAAAAAAATCCACACGCTCCTCATCGATCTCGATCCCCAAGCCAACGCCACCAGTGCCGTCGGCGTCGAGAAGCAGACCGGCAAGAGCCTCTACGGCCCCCTGCGCGGCGAAGGCTCCGCCGTCGAGATGATCACGCCCACGCAATACGAGCACCTCGCGCTGATCCCGAGCGAAGAGGACCTCGCCGCGGCCGAGATCGAACTCGCCCAGACTGAAAATTACCTCGCCCGGCTCCGCACCGTCCTCGAACCCGTCCGCGCCTCGGGCGGCTACCGCGCCATCATCATCGATTGCCCCCCTGCCCTCGGCATGCTCTCGATGAACAGCCTGGCCTGCGCCGATTTCCTGCTCATCGCGCTCCAATGTGAATACCTCGCTCTCGAGGGCCTCGGCCAGATCCTGCGCAACGTGCAGCGCTTGAAGGATGCTCACGTCAACGACCGCCTCGAACTCGGCGGCGTGGTGATGACGATGTTCGATCTGCGCACCAATCTCTCGCGCCAAGTCGTCGACGAGGTGAAGACGCACCTGCCCGACAAGATCTTCAAGACCGTGATCCCCCGCACGGTGCGTCTCAGCGAGGCCCCGAGTTTCGGGAAGACGATTTTCGCTTACGATCCCTCGAACCCCGGCGCCGCCGCTTACCGTAATCTCGGCAAGGAAGTGATCGAGCGGTTCGGGCTGAAGTGACCTGAGCTGAATTTTGCCCACGGAACACCCGGAACCTACCGACAAAAACTTAGCAGAAGCGCGTCGCTTCCATCGGAACGTGAACCCGTTCCGCTACGGACGGATTGCTTCCGTGTCATCCGTGTATTCCGTGGCCTCTCTCCGATGTTTTCCGGCTTAGTCAAATACCGTCAGGCGTTCCTCGTCGGGTTGCAGAGCAACATCGTCTACCGCTGGAATTTCGCGGTGCGCGGGTTCTTTTCGCTCTTTCACCTCGCCGCCGTCTTCATCCTGTGGACCTCCGCCTTCCGTGACAAATCGGACCTCGGCGGTTTCTCGCTCGAGCAGACCATCACCTACTTTGTCACGCTGCTCGTCCTGCAGTTTTTTATCAGCGCGTTCAGCGAAGATTATCAGATCAGCGAGGAAATCCGGAACGGCCTCATCAACCAATTTCTCCTCAAACCGATCAATTACTTCGCGTATCGGTTCAGCATCTTTGTCGCGGCGCGTCTCGTGTCGGGCGCGCTCGTGTTTCTCCCCCTGATCGTCGCGCTGCCCGTGTTGAAAGACTACCTGACCTTTCCGGGCGATCCCACTGTGCTGATGCTCGGCTTGCCCGCCATGGCCCTCTCCGCCGTGATCCAGTTCAGCATCGCCTACTGCTTCGGCATGCTGACGTTTTGGTTCCTCGAGATCCAAGGCTTCGTCATCCTCTCGATGGCGATTGAAACCGTGCTCGGCGGCCAGATGTTTCCCTTGGATCTGCTGCCGACCTGGGCCTACACGATCGCGAAGTTTCTGCCGTTCTACTACCAGATGTATTTCCCCGCGGCGATCTTCACCGGCCGTCTAACTGACACGGACGCCATCGCGCAGGGCTTCGTGATTCAAATCTGTTGGGTCATCATCCTGCTCGCCATCAACCACGGCCTCTGGATCCGCGGCCTGCGACGCCACACCGCCGTCGGCGGCTGAATTAATTTTGGATTTTGGATTCTGGATTTTAGATTTCGCCAACACCCACGGCTTTCCCGCTCACGCGCACTGACCGCCCAATCCAAAATCCCGACTCCAAAATCCAAAATCTCCCCGTGCTGCACTACGCGAAAATCTGGCTGGCGACGGCGCGCTATTCGATCACGCGCACGCTCATGTTTCGCGGGGATTTCTTCGTGTGGGCGCTGGTCGAGCTGTTCTGGATGTCGGTGAATTTGCTGACGATCTCCGTCATCTATCAGCACACCGACGCCATCGCCGGGTGGAGCAAATACCAGATGATGCTTCTCATCGGCACCTCGCTGCTGATCCAACGCTTCCTGATGGGGTTTTTCTGGAGCAGTATTTTCGAGATGGGCCGCAATGTGCGTAGCGGCAACTTCGATTTCTTTTTGGCCCAACCCGGCAACATCATGTTCATGGCGACCACGCGGAAACTCGATCCCGACGGTCTGCTCAACTCGTTCGTGGCGGCGGGCGTGGTGATCTACTCAGCACGTCAGCTCGGCCTCACCCCGGATGTCGCTGACATCGCGCTCTACGCTTTCATGGTGCTCTGCGGCTTGGTGATTCACTACAGCATTCTGCTGATTTCCGTCTCCCTCGTGTTCTGGCTGACGAGCGCACAAGGCGTCGAGGGCACGTATTTCACGCTGACGGAATTCTCGCGCCTGCCCCGCGAGGCGTTCACCGGTATCGTCACGCGCGTCCTCTTCGTGTGGCTGCTGCCCGTCGTCGTCGTGAGCAACAGCCCCGCGAAAATCCTGATCGGCGGATTCGACCTGGGGCTGGTGCTATGGCTCTTTGGCGCGGCGGTAATTTGGTTCGGCCTCGCCGTCTGGGTATTTCATCGCGGCTTGCGGCGCTACGCGAGCGCCAGTTCATGAGCGACGCCCTTGCGCAACTCGAGACGCGGATCGATCACGTGTTCCGCGACCGCGCCTTGTTGGAGCGCGCGGTGACTCATCCCTCCTTGCTCGCGGAGCAGCCCGACCTGGTGGAGAGCAACCAGCGGCTCGAATTCCTAGGCGATGCCGTGCTGCAGTTGGTGCTCACCGAAGCGCTGTTCGCCCTCTTCCCGGGCGATCGCGAAGGGCTGCTGAGCAAGCGCCGCGCGGCGTTGGCCAACGGCGCGTTTCTCGCGCGACTAGCCCGGGAGATAGGCCTCGAGGCCGCGCTACGCCTCGGCGCGAGCGAGGAATCGACCGGCGGTCGATCACGTGCCGCGGCACTCGAGGATGCACTCGAGGCCCTGATCGGCGCACTTTACCTGGACAGCGATTTGGCGACGGCGCGGCGCGTCGTGCTCGGGCTCTACGGCTACTTGCCGGCCCGCTTAGAGGGCGTGGAAGACGTCGATAACCCCAAAGGCCGTCTGCAGGAACTGGTGCAACCGCTGCACGGTAACAACGCGCTGCGCTACGAGGTCCTCCGCATCGAGGGCGAGGACCATGCCCGCGCCTACGAAGTGGCCGTGCGCCTCCTCGATCGCACGCTGGGCGAGGGCCGCGGTAGCTCGAAGAAATCAGCCGAAGAGGCCGCTGCTCGGGCGGCCCTCGTGAAGATGCGCGTCGAGTGAGGCGGTTGCGGAGTTGGCCGCAATTTTCCCCCGCGCCACTTTCGGTCCGTCGAGCTTGTCGGGCGCCGCTCCCGATCTAAAGTCCCCCGTTTTCTGCATGTCGGTCCTCTCGACGCTTCCACGCTCCAAGCACACCGGAGTTTGCCCACCCGCCCGCGGCGCCATCATCGCCGAACTCGGCCGCGCCCACCCGGCGCCGGTATGGCTGGTCGTCACGGAGAACCTCAAAGCCGCGGAACATCTCGCGGAGGACATCGCCTTCTTTCATCGCTCGGCAGAGGACAAACGGCTGCAGCAGACGCTCGTGTTTCCCGAGTCGATGCAGGACAGCGCCGACATGCGCGAGGCCTTCGCCGCTTCCAGCGACCGACTCACCGTCCTCTCCCGGTTACGGGCCACGCGCGGATTCACGTCCACGCCCGACACCCTCGTCGTCGTCACCACGCCAGCCGCGCTACTGCAACAGGTGCCCGCGCTGGAGGAATTCGCCACGCGCGAGCTAACCCTCGCGCGCGGCCAGACTCAGCCGTTTCAAGGACTGCTCGAGCAACTCCAAAAACTCGACTACGACTCGGAAGCGGTCTGCGAGGCGCCGGGCCACTACGCTGTCCGCGGCGGCATCATCGACGTCTATCCCGTCACCGCCAACCAGCCTTACCGGCTCGACTTCTTCGGCGACGAGATCGAGTCGATCCGGGAGTTCGATCCCGTTACCCAACGCTCCGGCGCCACGGTGGAGAACA
>JANPIT010000596.1:0-5338 GCA_031425115.1 Opitutaceae bacterium
TGGCCGAGGACGTCGGCGGTGAAGGTGGTCCAATCTGGCGCGGGCGGGAGCCGCAGGCGGGCGAGCGGGCGGCGGTCGACTTCGGGCGCGCGGTGGATGAGCACCGTCGGCGCGAGCGGGCCCGTGGTGCGGTAACGGGCGGTGAAGCGGAAGTAGGCTTTGCCGTAGGCGACGCGTGCGCTGCCGTAGGCAGCGACAGGCGTGGCTGGAGCGGCGGCGTGGTAGCGCAAGGTGCTGCCGTCGAGCGAGAGCGGGCCGTCCGGCGGCTGTGCGAGGGTCCACGTGAGCGTCTCGGTCGCGGCGTTCGCCGACTGAGCGGAGAGCGCGAGAGCGAGGGCAAGTGCGGCGAGTTTCATTGCGGATCGCCGGCTGTGGCGCGCGCGCGTTCGCGGGCGGTGAGGCCGATCGGGATCAGGCTCGCGAGCACGCCGACGAGCACGGCGCTGCACAAGCTGAGCGGCGTGCCCCAGAGAAAGCTCACGATTGGTTCGGCCGGGAGCGGGGCGCCGAACGGCTGGAGTGCGGTGGAGATTACGCGCCAATAGTTGACGAGGATGGCCACGGCTAGGCCGGCGGCGGTTCCGGTGAGCGCGCCGAAGGTGGTGGCCCACGGGATGAACATCGCCAGGAAAAACAGGCTGAAAAGCGGCGCGGTGAGGAGATTGACGACCTTGTAGGAAAGCTCGAGCAGGTTGCCCTGCACGGAGCTGACTCCGATGCTGAGAGCGATGACGGCGAGTCCGACTACGACGGAGATCCAGCGGAGAGCGCGCAGTTCTTGGCCGGGTGCGAAGGGTGTCCGGCGGAAGCGGGCGATGAAATCGTTGGCGACGACGGCGCTCGCGCCGTTCATGCCGGAGGAAAGGCTGTTCATCGCCTCGGCGAGAAGGCCGGCAATGACGAGGCCAGCGAGGCCGGAGGGAAGTGCGCTCGCGATAAAACGCGGGAACAGCCGGTCGGCCTGCTCGGTGATCGGGCGATCGGAGGCGAGCAGCGAAGGGTTCACCGCGGCGTAGGCGAGGAGCGCCAAGCCCAGAAGGCCCAGGATGGTCTGGATCGTGGCGCCGGCAAAAAGGGAGACGGCGAACATTTTTCGCGCGGCGCGCGCATCACGCGTCGCGAGGTAGCGTTGCACCGCCATCTGGTCGGAACCCGCGGTGCAGACGAACCAGGCGAACGTAGCGACGAACGCCGCCATGAGCGTTCGCTCGCCGCTGGGACCGTGGAAAAAGTGAACTGGCTGCCAGTGCGCCGGGGCCTCGGTGGGCCACCACTTGCCGACGCCGCCGAGATCGTGGCTGATGAGCGCGAGGGAAATGATGACGCCGCCGAAGAGGAGGCAGGCCTGAATGACATCGACCATGACGATCGCCTTCAGCCCGCCCATCGCCGTGTAGACGATCGTGAGGCCGGCGAGCAGCGCGCACAACCAAGGCGTGGCGGTGGAGGGAAGGCCGAGGATAGGCACCAGAACTTTGTCGACCGTGGCAAAGACGATGACGCCCATCCACATCAGCCGCATTAAAAGGAAGAGCGAGGCGCCGAGCATGCGGGGCGCGGGGCCGAGGCGCGTCTCGAGCAACTCGTAACCGCTGGCGACGCGAAGCCGCATGAAAGTGGGGATGATCAGCCAGCCGGTGATAAGAAACACGAGCGGGTAGGCGAGCAGGCCGGCGAGGATGATCGGGCCGTGCCGGACGACTTCGCCGGGGATCGCGAGGTAGGTGATGGTGCTGAAAATCGCGACGAAGAAAGAGAGACCGACGGCGACGGGATTCAGCGTGCGGCCGCCAACGAGGTAGTCGGCGGCGTTGGCATTGCGTCGGCTGAACCACCAGCCGATACCGAGGGTGCCGACGGCGTAGGCGCCGATCACGGCCCAGTCGAGCGGAGCGAGCTTGGCGGAGAGGGCGGGGATAGATGCTTCAGCCATGGGGTTTAGCTAGTGCCGGACTGGGGACCGCGGAGGTTTTTACCGAAGATCAACGACCAGAGACCAGTGACCAAAGAAAGCAGGAGTTGAACCACGGATGGGTTCGGACCGCGGTAGGTGCGGGGTTTTCTGAATCCGTGTTCATCTGGGTTTCGCTTACACGGATCAGGGCGTGACGGCTTGGCCGGATTGCCAAGCACGGAAGGTGGCGAGGTTAAAACGGATCGAGCGGAGGCCTTCTTCGAGGGAACAGGTAACAGTGGGGCGGCCTTCGCAGGCGTCGAGGAAGGCAGCGGCCTGGGCGATGTAGAGACTGTCGCGATCGGGGACGGGCGCGGCGTGCCATGTCCAGTCGGCGGCGCCGAGGGCGAAATTGCCCCAGCGCTGCGCCATGATGTCGATGCGGACAGAGCCGCGGGCGGCGTGGAAATCGAGCTGGAGGACATTTGGCGCCTGGAACTGGTTGAGCGCGTAGCTGACGAGCGCGCCGCCGTGGCGGGCGGTGACTGCGACGGTGTCCTCGACCTCGACGCCCTCGAGCACCTGGTGGCCGGCGTCGCAGAGCACGCGCTCGGCGGGGCCGACGAGCCACTCGACGAGGTTGGCCGTGTGCGTGAGCGCATCCTGAATCGCGCCGCCACCCTGGGCGCGGTCGCGGTAGTAGATTTCGCGATACGCGGGACGAAACGAGGGGAAGTTCTGCCCGGTGACAACCGTGGCATGGCGGACCGGGCCGAAGTCGGCGGCGAGGAGAAAGTCGCGGGCCTGCTGCACCGCGGGCTGAAAGCGCTGCACGTAGGCGACGCCGGCGGAGCGGCCGGAGCGGGCGTGGGCGCCCAGCAGCGCGGGGGCGTCGGCGAGGTCGAGCGCGAGCGGCTTCTCAATCAGGACGTGGCAGCCACGCTCCAGCGCGCGGATCGCGATCGGCAGATGGAGCGGAGCGGGCGTGGCGATGACGACGGCGGTGAGCGCGGGTGCCGCGGCCGCACCGGCGTCGATCGCTTGTAGCCAGTATTCGGATACGTTGACGCGATAGGTCGCGGCGATGCGCTCGCGGACGGCGGGGTTGGGGTCGCAACCGGCAACGGTGGCGCGACTGGTGGCGAGGAATGTGCGGAGGTGACGCTCGCCGATGGAGCCGCAGCCGACGACGAGGATATGGTGGGGAGCGGGCATCGAATACGGCGGCTCAGTAGCCGATGTTCCAACGCGGCTCGATGTCGGCGGCGGCAGTCTCGGAGACCCAGACATCGGTGCGCAGCTGCTGCAGGAGGGATTGCGGCACGAGCGGCGTGACGGGGCCGTGCAGGCAGAGGCGGGTGGTGAAACGCTGCCAGGAAATGAACGTGCCGCCAACGCCAATGGCGTGGATATCGATGCGGTGTTTGGCGGCGATCACTTCCGCGGGCCCGATGGTCGCGGCCATCGGCGGGACGGCGGCGAGGTCACCGCTGCTGCCGAAACTGCCGTGCATCGAGTTTTGCGCGATGGTGAGTGGATGCAGCGTGCAGACGCGCGGCCCGAGCTGTTTCCATTCGTCGAGTGAGCTGGCGGCAAACTCCGGCGCGTTCGGGTCGATGAAGGCAAGGTGGCCGGTCCAACCGGGGCCGCTATAACAGATGTCGGCGCCGCCGAGGTCGGCGATCATCTTGCCGTAGACTTTGATATTCTTGTCGGTTGGTCCCTGAACGTTTTTTTCCGGCGGGCGGAGCTTGGCGTCGATCTGCGACCAGAAGTATTTCTTGAATGCGTGCATGAACCCGAACTCCCACGACGCGGGCGCGATCTGGCCCTGGTCGTTGGCGTATTCGTCCATGTTGAACGTGTAGAGCCCGCGGCAGTTGACGCGGAATTTGTTGATCAGATAAGCGAGCCGGGCGTATCGAGGCCACGGATTCGGCATGATCATCACAAGCGGCTTACCCGCCTCCATCGCCGTCTTGATGCGATGAAACATGTCCGTGATCCACAGGAACTCGATGTCGTCGTCGGGGAGGACCGTGATCTTGAATTCCGGATTGCGGTGCCGGGTAAGGTCCTGCCGCTTGATCCGCCGAACCCGTTCGATGACGGCGCGATCGCGAAACGGAATGAACGCCGCGGGCGCGTAGGAAAATTCAGGAACCGTCTTTTTCATAAGTGCAAATTCCGCCGACCCACGTTTGCGCGGGCCGAAGATCGTCGTCCCAGAGCACCAGGTCCGCGTCCGCGCCCGCTTCGAGGCGGCCTTTGCGGTCGAGCCCGAGCAGGCGCGCCGGGTTGAGCGTGCCCATCGCCCAGACTTGTTCGGGCGGCAGCGCGAGCCAGCGCAGCAGATTGGCGATCGCGCGATCCATCGTGAGGGCACTGCCGGCGAGGAAATTTTGCGTGGCGTGGCGTGCGGCGGTCTCAGGCGAGACGCGCACCTGGTAGCCCCACGGGGTGTCGTAGGTTCCGGCCGGCAGGCCCGCGCCAATGTTGGAGTCGGTGATCGCAATCACACCGGCCCACGTTTTGGCGGCGATGGCCGCGCGTATCGCCGTGGGATGGACGTGCACGCCGTCCGCGATGAAGTCCACCGTGGCGCGCGGATCCGCGAGGATCGCTTCGACGGCGCCGACCGGGCGCACCCCGGGATCAGTTTCGGCGGGCGGATAGAAAACGTCGTAGAAATGCGTCGCGTGCCGCGCGCCCGCTTCGAGAGCGGCCTCGGTCTGTTCGACGTCGGCCCGGGTGTGCGTCAGGAAAACTGTGATACCACGTTCGCGCAGCCGGCGGATAACGGGAATGATGTTCGGTGCGTCCGGGCTGACGGACATCACCGCGAGACGTTCGCCACAGGCGGCGAGGATTTTTTCCAGCAGTTCCAGGTCGCCAGGCAAAGTGGGACAAGCGGCGCCGCCTACCGCCATGAACGGACCTTCGAGGTGGAGCCCGGGGATGTGCACCTCGCGCACGCTCGGAATCGCCGCGGCAATCGCGCCGAGCCGCTCGATCCACCCGTCGCGAATCTGCGGCACGATGGTGGGCAGGACCGTAGTGACGCCGAAACGACCGAGCTCGCGCGCGGCGGCGCGCAGAGCCTCGGGGCCGGACTCGTAGAGGCTGTGCCGCACGCCGTGCGTGTGCACGTCGATGAGGCCGGGCGTGAGCAGCCGTCCTCCGCCGTCGACGATCGTGGCGTCGTGGGCATCGGCGGCAGGCGGAATTTGTCCGACCGCGATAATCCGTCCGCCGCGCACCAGCACCTCGCCCGGCACGGTGTCGTGGCCGGGATTGAGGATGCGAACGTTGCGGCCGCCGTCGACGCGAATGGCCACACCGGCAGCTTCGTCCGGGTTGCGCGTTTCGTCCATGCCGACCAGAGTCGCCCCCGCGAAGTCCACCGTTATTCCCTCGCCGCGAATCGTGACGATCGCGGAATCG
>JANPIT010000597.1:0-1869 GCA_031425115.1 Opitutaceae bacterium
TTTTTTGGGTGTTTTTTTGGGGGGCGGGGGCGGGGTGGGTGGGGTTTTTTGTGTCCGCGCCCCCCCGGCCCGCCCGCCCCCCCACGGCCCACCTCGGAGCGCGCGGCCTACCTCGGAGGCTGCTTCGCCTCACGCCACCACGACTTCGAGGTCCTTGGTGCGGAGCTCGGCGATGAGGTCGGCGGGGGCTTCGGCGTCAGTCACAATCACATCGACGTGGGCGAAGTCGCAGAGAAAAAATGTCGAGCGACGGGCGAATTTCGTGTGGTCGAAACAGAAGATGACCTTCGCGGCGCCGGCGATCATCGCGCGCTGAATATCGACGAGCAGCGCGTGCGAGTTGTAGATGCCGTCGGCGACGATGCCGCCCCCGCTGAGCACGGCGACGTCAGCGTGCATCCGTGAAAAGGTCTCGACCGCATGAGGCCCGACGAGCGTGCCGAGGCGTGGATAAATCACGCCGCCGGAGAGGTGGACTTCGTGCCGGTTCGAACCGGAAAAGTGGTTCGCGATCGGCAATGAGTTCGTGATGATTTGCGCCACCTTGTCCCCGAGCTGGCGGGCGACGTGGAAACAGGTCGTGCCGCTATCGAGAATCACGTTCTGCCCCGGCGCGATCAGCGCGGCGCAGGCGACGCCGATCTTTTCTTTCTCGGCGGCTTGGTGAGTGTCGCGAACGTTGAAGACATACTCGTCGCTTTTGGGGACCTGAAGCAGCCGGGCACCGCCGTGCGTGCGGCGGGCGATGCCGCGTTTCTCCAGCGCCGCCACATCGCGCCGCACCGTGGAAACGGAAGCGCCCAGGTGCTGCGCAAGCTCCTCCAATGAAGAGAATTCTGCCTTCTGGAGGTAGGTTTCTATCTTCGATTGGCGTTCTTCGGGCTGCATGATGGTGACGTTTTGTGAAACAAGTTGGAAGATATTGCAACAGATTCGTTGACAGCGTGGAAGATTTTGCCCGTTTATGGAGGTTCCTGCCATGTCCGCCTTCTCCACAGTCGAGCCCCTCAGCGCATGCGAGCGTGTGTTGCGGCTGTCGCATGAGTTGGGACGGGAGGAGCGGAAGCTGGCGATTTTAGGGGAAGGCAACACCTCGGCGCGCGTGTCGGCCGATACGTTTGTGGTGAAAGCGAGCGGATCGAATCTCGCGACACTGTCGCCGTTGGGTGTGACGGAATGCCGGTTAGCCGGCCTGATGCCGCTGCTCGATCGCAGGACCATGACGGACGCGGCGGTCGATGCGGCGCTCTTGGCGGCGCGGGTCGACGCGCAGGCCAAGAAGCCGTCGGTCGAAGCTATATTCCACGCGTATCTGCTTACCTTGCCCGGCGTGAATTTCGTCGGCCACACGCATCCGGTCGCGGTGAACCAACTGTTGTGCTCGAAGCACGCGCGGACGCTGGCGAGGCGCCGGCTGTGTCCCGACGAAGTGGTGTGTTGCGGCGTCGAAAGCGTTTTCGTGCCGTATCTCGACCCGGGCCTGAAACTCGCGCAGGGGATCCGCGCCGCTGTGGTCGCCTTCATCAAGCGGGTCGCGCAGGCGCCGCGTCTGATCATGCTGGAGAACCACGGATTGATCGCGCTCGGGGCGACGCCGGAGGCGGTGTTGGCCGCGACGTTGATGGGCGTGAAGGCCGCGGAGATCTTTGCCGGCGCGGCGGCGATGGGGGGCACACCGCGGTTCCTCACGGCGGCTCAAGTTACCCGCATCGCCGGGCGGCCCGATGAACATTATCGCCAAAGAGCGCTCGGGATCTGAATTCTTTAACCGCGGATTACGCGGATAACGCTGATAAAACTAGAAAACAATCCGCGCCATCCGCGTAATCCGCGGTAAAAATTTCCTCCTCATGACTGCTTACAAATTCG
>JANPIT010000598.1:0-3108 GCA_031425115.1 Opitutaceae bacterium
AGCACGAGGAGCTTGTTGGCGGTGGTGGCGTTGAATCCCCGCGCCGTGATCGCCCACTGGCGCCCGTCGACCTGGGCGACATGCAGGTTGGAAAATAGCCGCAGGGCGTTCGTGAGACGGCTCGCGCCCGATTGGCGGAGCTCCTCGCCCGTCACGACTTGGATCGAAGAAGCCGTGTCGGAAATCTTTTCCACGCGGCGCGACACCGAGGTGACCTCGACCTCCATCAATTCCGCCAGCGACAATTTCTTGTAGGCGGCCACATCCGGCCCCGCGGCGGCAACCGGTTGCGCAGGCAGAATCACTGCGCAGAGCGAAAAAATCCCGCAAAAGGCCAGCGCAAGAGGACCTCGCGCGGTCTGGAGCCGCACCGATAACGTTAACCGCATGGATGGTGGAACGTGGCCACCGGCCGCGGCATGGCGAGGCTGAGCACGGTAGGAAAATTTCCTATTTAGTCCTCAGAAATTCTCCGTGCGGCCTCGATCTTGGCTCCTGACTACCGGGACCCAAACTGCTCGATGATCAGCGCGGCCATCACCACGGGCAGGTAAAAAAGCGAGGCGAAGAAAAGTCGCCGGGCGGCGTGATCCCGATTCGACGCAACGAGGAACTGGCGACCACACAGGAAAAACCACGCATTCGCGCAAAGCGTGGGCACTCCGTAGATCGCGCCCAGCCAACCCATCGCCCACGGTGCAAGTGAAACGCCGATGAGCAGCACGATATAGGCAATCGACCACGTCGCAGTTCTCGCGCCCGATTCATCGACGGCCGGCAGCAAGGGGAATCCCGCCGCGCGGTAGTCGAGACGGTGCCGCCAGCCGATCGCGAAGAAGTGCGGCATTTGCCAAAACAACAGGATGGCCGCGAGCACCAGCCCCGGCCGCGAGCCGAACTCGCCCGCCGCCGCGTTGCCGAGCAATGCTGGCAGCGCTCCGGAAATCGATCCGATCTCCGTTGCCCAGCGCGTGCGCCGTTTCAGCGGCGTATAGACGACGCCATAAATCAGGATCGTCGCCGCCGCCAGGGTCGCCGCTGCGAGGTTCACCCGCCACGCGAGCACGGCGACGCCACTCACCGAAAATGCCACGCTCCACGCCAGCGCGGCACCCGGCGAGATGCTCCGCATTGGCAGCGGCCGGCCGCGTGTGCGCTCCATGCATGCGTCGCTTCGCCGCTCCCACCATTGGTTGAGTGAGAGCGCACCTGCCGCCGCGAGGGTCGTGCCGACGAGCGTGGCGACGGTCGGGCCGGCGACCGGCCGCGCGGTCGCGTAGGCCGCCATGGTCGTCAGGACCGACATCGCCGCGAGTCGCGGCTTCGTGAGCGCGAACACGGCGGCGGCTGAAGCTCGCCGTGAATATACCGCGGTCGCGGGGGCAGGGGAGGGCGCAAGAGAAGAAGCGGGCACCACGATTTCCGCAGTGTATCGCGATTTTCACGACGCGGCCTTGACCAAGATCAAGGAGAGCGAAGCGCCGTCGGCGTATAACTCCACGTGCCAGCCATGCCGTCTGCTTCCACGCTCACCTCTCATCTCTCGCCTTCTGCTCCCGACGCAACGGCATGGTCATCGCGGCCGGTCACCGCGGCAGTGCCGGAAACCGTAAGCGGCGACGTCAAACGCTGGTTCGTCCTCGCGGTCGGCAGCCTGGTTGTCGCCGGCCTGCTGTCGCTCGCCGTCGTCGTAGGGAGGTTGCCGATACTCTCCCGGCTCATCGACGATCCTCTGTTCTTCAAGCGGTGCCTCGTTGTCCACGTCGATCTCGCGCTCGTGGTCTGGTTCTACGCCTTCCTCGCCGCGCTGCTCGCCTTCGGGGCGCGCTCGCGCGCCGGCGGAATGCAAATCGCCTCCTACGCCCTCGCCGTTGGCGGCGTGCTGGCGATGCTCGGCGGCGCGTTGATGCGCGGGGCGCAACCCGTGCTGGCCAACTACGTGCCCGTGATCGATCACCCGTTGTTCGGCGCCGGGTTGGCGGCGTTTTTTGTCGGCACGCTACTTCATTTGGTCAACTCGCTCGGCGCACCCGCCAGGCTCGGCGCTTCTGCGCTTCCGGAGGATGCGTTGATCGGTCTGCAGGCCGCGGCCGTCGCCGTTGCCATCGCCGCGGCGACGTGGGTCTCCGCCCGAGCGGGTCTGCCCGCTGGAGTCGACTCCCACACGCGCGCGGAATTTCTCGCGTGGGGACCGGGCCACGTGCTGCAGGCCGCCAATGCGTGCGCCATGCTCGCGGTGTGGTTGTGGTTGCTCGAGCGCGCCACGGGGACGCCGGTGCTCTCGCCGCGCGCCGCGCGATGGGTTTTCAGCGGGCTCGTGCTACCGCAGGCCATCATGCCGCTGCTCACCGTCCGCGGCACACTCGACGCGCTCTATCATACCGGCGCAACCCAGCTCATGCGCTGGGCGATTTTCCCCGCGATCCTCGTGGTCCTGGTCTTTGGCCTGATCCATCTCCGCCGGCATCGCGCGCGGCCGGAGCGGAAATCGCTTTCCGGCCGCGTCGCGCTGGCCGGATTCGCCACGAGCGTGTCACTGGCGCTGTTCGGGATGGTGCTCGGCGCGTGTATTCGCGGTTCAACCACACTAGTTCCGGCCCACTACCACGCCTCGCTTGGCGCGGTGACGGTCGCGCTCATGTGCGCCGCCTATTTTCTGTGCGCGGCGGCACGCCACGATTCGTTCGACTCGTCCCGGAGCGACTGCGTTTGGCGCGCGGCGCGCCGCCAGCTCACGCTCTTCGGCATTGGCCAGGCCGTCTTCGTCCTCGGATTTGCGATCGGCGGCGCTTACGGGCTGGGTCGCAAAACGTATGCCACGGAGCAGCACGTGCGCAGCGCGGGCGAAGTCTCCGGTCTGGTCGTGATGGGCCTGGGCGGACTCGTGGCCGTGGCCGGCGGCCTCTGGTTCCTCTTCCTCGTGCTGCGTGAAATCCGCGGCTGGTGGCGGCCGCACACCGGGCGGTCCGCCGAATTTCTTCCGCTCACAACTCCATGAAAAACGAAACGAAAGAACCGCTGTTAAAACGGCTGATGGACAACACCTGGCTCCTCCTGGTGCTCGGCGTCGTCATTCCGCTCCTCTCCTACACCCTGTGGGGCTGGGTC
>JANPIT010000599.1:0-10819 GCA_031425115.1 Opitutaceae bacterium
TGAGTCACATGGATTTTCGCGTGGATCCGAAGGCGGGCAACGCGATCGAGTTTTGCGATCCGCTGAACCCGCAGTTCATTCCCGTGGTGGCGGCGCGCCCTGCCACCGGCGGCTCCGCGGTGGCGACGCTCAACGTCACAGGCGAGCGCGCCGCCACCACCGGGATGAACAGCGGGTTCAGCGGATCGCAAAACACGATCGCGTTGCCCGCCTTCGGATCCACGCGAAAATCCATGTGACTCAAATTCGTGCCCGTCGGCAGCAGCCGCAGCGCCGCGAAAATCGCCACCGCGCCCGCGGTGATTCCACCGACCTGCCTCCACTCCGTGCGCGCCAGGATCATGGGTTGGGGCGTCACCCGCGCTTCATCTTCGCGACGAAATCCTTCGGCTCCCACGGGCTGCCGTCGGCGCGCTCCGCAATCTTGCCATTGGCGTCGATCAGCAAGGTCGTGAGCGTGTGCTTCAACAGATCGCCTTCGAACTCGGCGATGACGCCGAATTGCGTGAGCAAATCCTTGATCGCGGTCGCCGGCCCGGTGAGGAAGGAAAAGTTCGAGGTATCGATGCCGCGCGCGTCGGCGTATTCCTGCAGAATACCGGGCGTGTCGTAATTCGGATCCAGCGTGATCGAGAGCAGCTCGAGATTTGTCACGCCTGCCTCCCGCGCCTGGCGCTGCACGCTCACCATCTTGGCCACCGCCGCCGGGCACATCGTGGCGATCGGGCAGCGCGTGAAGATGAAATTCACCATGACCTGCTTGCCGCGAAAATGCGCACTCTGCACCACCTCACCCTTCTGGTTGTAGAGGGCGAAACTCGGCACCACCTCGGAAACCTCGCGATACGCATGTTTGCCGCGCGTATGCGTGTCCTGCCGCAGCTGCGCCGCGCCCGCGGCGACCGTCGCGGCCGCGGCCTGATCGTTCGGCCAGATTTTTTCGAGACGGATGTCGCCGGTCGTGCTCGGCACCATTTCGGCGCGGATCTTCTGGCCCGGTTTTGCCAACGCCAAATCTCCTGCCGATACGATGAACTCCATCGTCATCGCGGGCATGTATCCTTTGATCTCGTCGTGCTGCACGATCAGCACCTTGCGCTGCGCGTCGACCCGCACGACTTCGCCGGTGATGGCGTAGCGCTCTTCTTTCGCCGCGGAAGATTTCCCCGCCGTCGTAGCCGCCGCTTTATCGCGTGCACATCCTGCCCCGCCGCCAGCCACAAGCAGGGTCGCAAAAAGGCCCCATGCCAACCTGCGACGGTTGCCTGCCGCACTTTCAGGTGAACGGCGGGTATTAGATTCCATGCGCCTACGGATTCGCCGGAGGAAAAAATTGTCAAAGGGTTTGCGGCAACCAGCATCCGCCCTTCTCGTCGACCTTTGTCCAACTCATGGCCGTCGCCTCACAGTCTCGCCGCAACTCCTTGCACAAGCCGGCGCTCGCCGCATTTGCCGCCGTGGGCAGCGCGTGGGTTTTCGTGCTCGTCACCCTCGGTGCCTTCACGACCAGCATTGGCGCCGGCATGGCGTTTCCCGACTGGCCGCTCTCGCACGGGTCGATCAATCCCGAGGGCTGGCTGCGCGACATCTCGATGTTTGCCGAGCACTCGCACCGGCTGACCGGCATGGTGATGGGGTTGATCACCATCGGTCTCGCCGCGTGGCTGTGGCTGCGCGAAGAACGCCGCTGGCTCCGTGAGCTCGGCCTCTACGCCCTCGCGATTGTGATTTTGCAAGGCGTGATCGGCGGTCAGCGCGTGACCCTCAACGCCCTCGCAGTTCCCGGCTTCAACATGTCGCTCGGCGAAATGCTCCGCATCCCGCACGGCATCCTCGCACAAATCTACGTCTGCGTCCTGATCGCGATCGCCGTCGGCCTCTCACGGCGCTGGATCGAACGCACCGCGCCCGTCGGTCCCGGCGTGCGGTTTTTGGGTGTGATCTGCTGCGGCCTACTCGTGCTGCAACTCGCGATCGCCGCCACGATGCGGCACAACGCCGCGGGGCTGGCCATCCCCGTCTTCCCCTACTCGACCGTCGAGGGTCACTGGCTCCCTGCCACGTGGGATTTTCGCATCGGCATTCATTTCGCCCATCGCGCGATGGCTCTCGTGCTCGCGATCGCGTTGCCGCTGCTCGCCCTCGCCGTCCGCCGCGACGCCGCGTCGACCATGGCCATGAAGGCCGCCGCTTCCGCGCTGATCAGCCTGCTCGTGCTCCAAATTCTCCTTGGCATGCTCGTCATCCAAACCGGTCGCAACGCGGAGGTGACCACAGGCCACGTGGTGGTCGGTGCCCTCACCCTTGCCGTCACCTTTTGGATCGCTTGGGTTGCGCATCGCGACCGGATCGAAGGCAGCGTGCCGTTGGCGACGCCGTCCCGCGCATGACGCCGTCCGCCGATCCCTCGCCTGCGAAGTTTCGCGATTACTTCGAGCTGACCAAGCCGCGACTGAGCCTGCTCTCCGTGATCACCGCGATGGTCGGCTACTTCGCCGCACGTCCGCCGTCGAATCCCACCAAGTTTACCCTCCTCCTCGTCGGCACCTCCCTCGCCGCCGGCGGCGTCGCCGCGCTCAACCAATGGATGGAGCACGACACGGATGCGCAGATGAAGCGCACCGCGGACCGCCCCATTCCCGCCGGCAAGGTCCCGACCGGTTCCGCCTTTGTCCTCGGGTGGCTGATGTGCATCGCCGCGCTGTTCCTCCTTTTCGCGCGCGTCGATAAACTCGCGGCCATGTTCACACTCTGCACCATCGTCTCATATCTCGGCTGGTATACCCCAGCGAAACGCACCTCGGTGTGGAGCACCGAGATTGGCGCGATTGCTGGCGCATTCCCTCCGCTCATCGGCTGGTGCGCCGGCGAGGGCCGCGTCTCCGCGCTCGGCTGGATTCTCTTCGGCGTGCTCTTCTTCTGGCAGATTCCCCATTTCATGGCCGTGGCCTGGGTGCACCGGCGCGACTATTCGGCCGTGCATTTTCCCATGCTGCCCGTGCTCGATGAGTCCGGCCGGCGCGTCGCCAGATGGTCGCTGCTCAACTCGATCGCTCTCGTGATCGTGAGCCTCCTGCCCGTGGCCCTGGGTCACGCCACGCTCGGCTATGGTATCGCCGCCGCCGCGGGCGGCGCGTGGTTTCTCTGGCGCGCGATCGTGTTTCTCAGACCCGAAACGCGCGATGTTGCCGCGCGTAAACTCTTCCTCGCGTCCATCACCTACCTCCCGCTGGTGCTCGGTGCCCTCGTCGCCGATCGACTGATCGCCTCATGAAGATTCACGATATCCCGGCGCTCAACGCCGCGCTCAACGCCCTCGCGACTCTCTTAATCACCTTCGGCTTTGTGCAGATCAAAGCTGCCCAGCGCGCTGCCGACCCCGCGGTCCGCGCCGACCGCATCCGCCGGCATCGCGCTTTCATGCTGGCCGCGGGTTTCGTGTCCGCCGTGTTCCTCGTCGGCTACGTCACCCACAAGATTCTCGTCCGCGGCGTGCACACCCCCTTTGGCGGCACCGGGCCAATCGCCACGGTCTACTACGTGATGCTCGTCACGCACATCCTGCTCGCGATCAGCATCGCTTACCTCGTGCCACGGACGTTCCAACTCGCCCTCCGCGGCGACTATCAGCGCCACAAGGCCTGGGCAAAATGGACATATCCGATTTGGTATTACGTGAGCGTCACCGGCGTGCTCGTCTACTTTTTCCTCTACCAGTGGTGGCCGGCGGCGAAACCCTGACTCATTAATTCAGAAACCAGGAAGCCACGAATCGATTCCTGGTTTCCTAGCTTCTTAATTTATCCTTTTTGCAGCGGCTTTCGCCTCGGCAACAGCGAAAAGCCGATGCGCGTCAACGCCGCGTCGGCCACAAACAGGATAGCCCAGAGCGCCAGCACCCATGGGCGCACCGAACGCCAGTTAATTGGCCGTGGCGCATCCCAGATTTCTGCGAGGTCCAGCCGCTGCTGCCCGCCGCTGCGCGCGCTGAGCTGCTGCAACTCGAGTAGACGTGCGCGATCAAACGACCATTCGGCCGACCCCGAAACTGACAGCGGCCCAAACGGCAACGTCGCCGCTCCGATCCGCACCGCTCCCCGCGCCATGCGTCCCGGCGTCAACTCCACGGTCGCCCGGAAACGACCGGGCTCGATTTTTTCCCAGAAGATCGGCCGCGTGGATACCGCGGATGACACGCCGCCGCTCTCCGCGATCGCAGCCGTCGGCGCTGCCTGCGCGATCCGCGTCGCCCACGTCTCGTCGTAGAGGAGTTCCAGCGCGAGCTGCTCGCCCTCGATTTCCGTGCGCAGGGCCAGTCCCGCTGGCGCGTCCTCGCCCGCCAACCAACGTGCGAGCGTCTGCACAAAGTCGCCGTAGCCCGGCCAGGTGCGCACCGCCGCGGAATGCTCGCCACCCAGTGGAAACGACACCGCTGCCACCCGCCCAGCCCCACGCTGCCACGTCGCCACGAGCGGCGCCGTGTAGTCGTCCGCGGTGATCAAGGCAGCTGTCGCCCCTTCCTTCAAATAACTGAGATTGTAGCCGTCGATCATCGTGGGCCACTGCGGCGCACGCGCCGCGATCTCCGCCCAGCCGGGCGTGGCCTGCGTCGCGGTGGCATCCTTCACAAACGCGGAGCGGGCGATCGACACCGTTTCCTGCGCAAAAATCGCCGGCAGCTCCGCCGCGTCCGCACTGAAAAAAAGCCGCCCACCCCCGCGGTCGGCCACGTTGCGAAGCACATCTGCGTCGCGATCCGCATCGGTCCCGAGTCCGATCACGCTCACCGTCACATCCGCCTGTCGCAACTCGTCGACCGCATCGAGATAGTCGCCGAGGTTCTGACGCGAGTCGTTCGCGTCGGCAAAGAGGATCATGTGCCGCGTGCCCGTCGTCGCCTTCGCGAGTTCCCGCCGGCCCGCGCGCAGCGCTTCATGCACCACGATGCCCCCGCCCTGGCTCACCACGCGGCGCACTGTCTCGACAATCCGGTTACGGTTCGGGCCCACCTGCGCCAGCCCGACGATCTCGTGCGGCTTGGTATCGACGGCATGCACCGACACCGCATCGAGCTCGCCGAGCAGCTCCACCGCGCGCGCGGCCCCCGAGTTGGCCAGATCCATTTTTGTGATACCGAGCCCCGCGCTCATGCTCATGCTGCCCGAGCGATCCATCGCGATAGCGAGCGCGGTGGCGATTTTGCGCTGCTCCTTTTTCAGTTCCATCGAGACCGGCAGCAATTCGTCGATCGTCGACGCAAAGTAGCCCCCGGACCCAAAACTGTTTTCTCCGCCCGCCATCATTAGTCCGCCACCCTGTTCGCGCACAAAGAAATCCAGCGCCGCCACAAACTCGCGCGGGAGCCGATGGGCCGGCACGTTGTTCAATATCACCGCACGCGCGCCGCTCAACCGCGCCGGATTGAGCGCCGCCGGTCCCGCGACCACCTCAACTGTGAGCCCTTGCGCTCCGAGCAGGGTCGCGAGTGGATCGTCGGGGTAGTTGGTCACCAGCACGATTCGTGGCCCGCCCGTCACTTCGATCCAAGCGCCCGCCAGGTTGTTTTCGGGATGGGCATCCGCCACGGGCTTCACGCGCGCCTCGTAACGAATCGCGCCGCCGCCCACCAACCGATCCGTCAACCGCACGCGGCCGCTACCCCCGCGCACGCGCACCGTGCCGCTGCCCGCCACGCGGCCACCTCGCGACACTTCCCACGGCACCTCTCCATCCGCCTGACCGGCGACGACAAACTCGACCAAGAACGACTCGGCCGTCAGCACGCGCGGCGGCACCGAAAGGCCGGTGACGCGCCAGTCGCTTTCGCGCGATTCCGTCAGCAGGCGATAATCGAGCGGGATTTTGCGACGCAGCACTTTCTCCGCCGCCGGCCCCAGCGGCTCGGTCGCGAAGCCATCCGTCAACACCAGCAATCGCGCCGCCCGGCCGTCCGCCATTTCGCCCAGAGCAAATTCCAAGGCCGCGCCCGTGCGCGTCTGAAAAGTCGCACCTTCGAAAACCGGGTCACCGCGATCGCGCCGCGTGACTTCGCCCGCGTAGTCCACGTAGAATACCCGATCGTCCCGCTCGCGCGCCCCCTCGAGGATCGCATCGATCTCCCGCGACTGGGCCGCCATCGCCCCCGCCGCGGAATCCGAACGGTCCGCCAGCACCCAAAGATCCAAACCGGCGCTCGCCAGCCGCAAGCGCGGATCCGCCAGCGCGAGCGCTAGCACGATCAGCGCCGCCGCGCGCAGCGGCTCGTGCAACCGCAGACCACGCCAACGCCACGCCGCAACCGCCAGCGCGGGCAAAAGAAAAAACCACTCGGGCGCGCCGAAGCTCATCGCGAGAAAGCGGTCGGCGCGGTGTCGCCCAACGACGCCGCCGGAGAGGAGACCGAGCCGCCCAAATTTGTTCTCCCCAGGTTTTTCTCTCCGCGCCCGTGCCCGCCCCACCAACTCCCCAGCATCACGGCCGCGAGCAGCGCGAGCCAGGCAGCAACCCACGGATCCGGCGCAGTGTGCCGCTCGAGCGCCGCGGCGCGTTCGCTGCCGAAATCGATCGAGAAACGCTCGGCCGCTCGAAAATCTCCCTGCCGTGTATCCGCAAATTGCGCACTCCCGCGCACCACGATCTCGTCCCCTCGTCGCACCGTGAAAAATCCCGCTCGCCCCGGCGCGCGCAACCCCGCGAGCTCCGCCGGCGTGATCGCCGTGACGATCGGCGGATCCTCGGGCTTCGCGTCCGAGGGTTCAAACGTGAGGGTAAACGCGCCCTCGCTCCAACCGCTCGCCAGCAGAATCGGGGCGCCGCAATCGAAGTTCGCCGCAAACGGCGCGCGCTGTGCGTCCCTTTCCGCCTCGAGAAACCGCCGCGCCAGCAACACCGTCGCGGGTAGCCGGGCGGCGTTCGAGGTCGCCCAGTCGAATGCGAGCATGAGTTTTCGCGCAGGCACCACCGCCGGTGATTCGCCTGTCGCGGTCGTCGCGTTTCGCCGGAGAAACACCAGCGGCCATTTCCCCTGCCACAGCAGTGGCGTATCGCCGGCCGCTGCCGCGAAGCCGTAGGGCCCGGTTCCGAACCACCCTTGCCAATTTAGCCCTGCCACCAGCGCATCCCGTTCCGCCGTCACCGACTCCGCGAGCAACGGCGCTTGCGCACGCTGATCCGCGGGCGGCCAGAAAATTCCCCCGCGGGCTTCTTGCGCCACCTCTGCCGCGCTCAGCCGCCCGAGTCGTAACGTCGCCGGACTGGCACCGGCAGGCGGATTGAGCACCACCCCATCGACCGCTTCGGCGAGCTTGCGCAAAAATTCTCCCGCTGCATCTCCGCCATCGACCGACACGGTGAGGGGCTTCGGACGCGGCACAACCAGCGGCAAAAAATTATCCGCCGCGAACCCATCGACCGACAACACCACCGTCGCGCGCTCCACGCCGTCCGGCACCCGGGCCGAAATCTCAGCGAGCGCACCCGCCGCCAACTCGATCGCCTGCTCGGGCGACTTTGCGCCCGCGACTTCGAGTTGCCAGGTGCGGCGTTGAGCCGTGGCCGCGTGGTTTTTGATGAGTGCGCGCCACACAAGCCCATTCTCCTCGCGCGTCACGGTTGCACCCCCAAACCCGACGTTGTCGAGCGGTTGCCCTACCCCAACGGCGCGTTGGTCCGGCGGGACCTTGGCTCGGGAATCCGTGATCAACAGCGTGCGACCTGTTGCGCCCGCCAGGGTCCGCGCGAGACGCAGGGCCGGCCCGGGATCGTGCCAACCGAGATCCGGCTGCCAACGCGCCAGCGCCGCGCCCGCCGCCGCGCGCTCGAGCCCGCGATAGAGTGCGGGCTGACGCGGGTTCGTCGTCATCACGACCCAAGTCGTGCGCGCCGCCAGCCCGTCGGCCATGCTGAGTTCGCGCTCCGCCGCCGCGAGAGCCGGTGCGCGGAAAGCTTGGAGCGCAACGGAAGCGTCGAGCACCACCACCACGGTTTGCGCCGACTCCGTCCGGACCCAACGCGGCTCGCCCAATATCCACGCGGCGAGTAGCACCGCCAACAGTTGCAGCCACAACGTGCGCGAACCACGCAAGCGATCCCAGGTGCGGCCCCGCGCGCTGTCGGGCGCCAGCTTTTCGATCAGAAACCACGTGCTCGTCCGCGCCACCTTCGCGCGCTGCTGCAAGAAATGGATCGCCAGGATCGCGGGTAGCGCGAGCAGCACCCAGAGCCCCGCGGGATTGGCGAAGATCGGAAGCATCAGATCCCAAACGAAGGGCTAATCGAAAACACACCTCCACGCAGAAACAATCCGGTGAATCCGGGTTCGGTTTTTTGCGACCGCTTGCGCCTCCTTGTGGCCATCCTGCCTGGTTTCATTGGATCGCTTCCACGACACCCGCGGAAAAGGCTTCGACCGACAACACCTGCGACAGCGCCCCGTTGCACGGCACGCGCGCGAAGAGCACGCCCCGCTTGCGACAAGCCTCGCGCCAGAGCGCAAAGTGCCGCGCATAAGCCTCGCGATAACGCGCCGCGAGCCCGTCGTCGATTCGCTGCCGGCGGACTTGTCCGCTCTCGCAATCCGTCAGCTCGACGTTGCCGCGCCACGGCAAATCACCTTCCTCCTCCAGTATCGGAGCGAGCACTACGCCGATCCCGGCGCCCGCGGCGAGCGGCACGAGCAGCGCGGACGGGTCGCCCGGAAAAAGCAGATCGGAAATCAGAATCTTCATCGCACCGGCGCGCCAGTGCAGCGGCCCGGGGGGCGCAGCCTCGCGACTCTCGGTCGTGGTCGCTCCGGCGCCTCGCTCGCGGCTTACCTCAGTCCGCGACAAGGGCGCCGCGGCTCCCACTGCAGCCTCCAGCCGCGCCCGCCAACGGTCGGCGCGCACCTCCTCGGCCGCGATCGGGCGGATCGACCGTCCCGCGGCCGCGTGCAATCGCACCGGCGCACCCGCGCGATCGGCACACGCGACACAGAAGGCCACGAGCTCGTCCGTGCGCGCGACCTTCGCCGGGGTCAGTCCCATCGATGCGGATACGTCGACCACCACGTCGACAAACGGCGCGACCTCGGCCCGATACAGTTTCATCGTCAAAGCCCCGGTGCGCGCGAATGCCTGCCAGTGAATGTGTCGAGGGTCGTCACCCGGGACGTAGTTGCGGTGATCCTGAAAATCGAGGGAGCTTCCAGCGCCCGCCCCACTCCAGTTGCCCGCGAGCCCGCGCCAGGCCTGGCGGGAAAACGGCAGGCGCCAGCGCGCCGCCGCGGTCAGCGCGCCCCGCCTTACCTCGCGGCTCGCTTCGCTGGCGTGGGCACTCATGCGTCCAACTCGCCGTTGATCATTTCGAATTTGCGGCGCTGCTCCCGGTAGGGCCGGGCCCGCAGCCACGCTCCACCGATCACCAACGCGGCGATGACGAGTTGGCCCACCAGCACGCTCGTCGACGGCGGCGTGCGGGCGCTCACGGTGGACCAGAACGATGAAATCGGCAGGAGGAGGAGCGTCAGATCCGCGAGTTCATTCATCTTCATCACGCTCGCCGAGGCCGTGCCCACCGCGGCAATCAAACTCGCGCCGCCGAGCACGAGCACATAACCAGCCGAGCGTTGCGTGAACTGTCCGCTCATGAACGTGAGCAGCAGCGCCGGAAACAACAGCGCCTCGGCCCCCATCACCGCCAGCTGCGCGACTTTCCACGGCTGCGGCGTGGCATAGCCCGCGAAAGCCACGATCGTCGCAATCAACAGCAGCCACTCCATCGCACTCGCCCACCCCGGTTGCACGAATCGCCCGATGAATCGGCCGAATCCGCCGAACCGCGCCCAGCGCCGCCAATGAATGCCCATCGGCTCCTCAGCCCGGGCCAGTTCAAGCGCCGCGACAAAAACGAACAGAATGCCAGCGACCATCGTCTGCGCGGCACCCGTTTGCAGCCCCACGAACGGCACGGGCAACATCGCCACCAACGGCAATACGCGCATGAGGAACGACTGACTCTCCGCGCGTGGCGCAAGTTTCCGGACGGCACCGACGAGGCACAACAGCAGCACCAGCGTGGCGTTAAACACCAGCAGCCACGACGCTGACCCAGCGAAAAGGCCGCTGCCACTCATCCCGCGGCCAGGCCGGCTACCGGTCATCAGGCTCATGGCGAGGTTCATTCCGGGAATAAACTGCCACGCGAACACGACGCCGATGCCGACTGCGATTCGAGCGACCTTGGGCAGCGCCGAGGACCACAGCGCCGCGGCCGTGAGCAACGCCGACCCGGCGAAAAGCAGAGCAACGAGTTTCGCCTCTCCGGCCAGATCGATCGAGCCGAAGAAGTAACGCGCCACGCCATACGGCAACATCGCCACGACGAGCAGTGCGGCCTGCACCAACAGCGAAATCCATTTTCCCAACACCACGCGCCACGCCGTCAGTCGCGTCAGCAGAAGCAGATCGATCGCCCGCGTATCCAATTCAGCCTGCAGCCCAGTGATCGCGCGGCCAGGGGTGATGATCAGCAACTGCACACTCAGCATCGTCCAGTAAGCCTGCTGCAAAATATTGAATGACGACGAGCCGCTGCCGCCCGCGATCGCGAAGATCGTGACGAGCGTCATCACCACTTGAAATCCAACGAGCGTGCCCACGAACCCTTTCGCGCGCAGCCCTTGCCGCAGTTCCTTCACCAACATCGCGGGCAGCCACGTGGGAAAATCCACCCGCCGGGCGGGCCGCGTCGCGCCTGGTTTGAGAATGGCGGTGGCGCTAGTCATGATGCCTTTCCTATCGCCGCGCGGGAGGTGGGGCTGGCTCTCCGAGCCGGCCTGAGT
>JANPIT010000600.1:0-5612 GCA_031425115.1 Opitutaceae bacterium
GCCCATCTTTTCGTCCAGGACGCGAAGGCCAACGCGACCGCGCGCGATCTTTTCGCGAAGACCAAGTTGGCCGCGCTCCCCGGTTTCTCCGGCCGCGAGACCGACTCGGGCGAAGACCTGCCCGCGGCCTGGGCGCCCGACCGCAAAACGGGTGTCTTTGCCGCGGCCACGAACCGCCACCGCGCCGCCTTCGAAAGCGTGCCGACCCAACTTTTCGAAGTCCCAGTCAGTGGCGGCGAGCCGCGCGCCTTGACGAATGACAAGGACAGCTACGAGGACCCGAACTTCACGCCCGACGGCAAAACGCTCCTGGCCGGAGTGAAGAAAGGCGGGGATGGAAAAATCTACCACCACGCGCGGCTCGCGTCGTTCCCCTGGCCTTTCAACGCCACGAAGCGCGCCGTCATCACGGAGAAGCTCGATCGCTCTATGACGAAATTCACCGTGAGCGCGGACAGCCGCACGGTCTACTTTACCGCGGAAACCGGCCACCTCATTCAACTCTACTCGGTCGCTGCCACCGGCGGCGACGTGCGCACGCATGAGATTGCACCGGCCGGCGCCATCAGCGGACTCGCCCTCGCCGGCTCCGCCCTCGTCGCGAGCATCGATCGCGCCGCCCAGCCCCCGGAGATCGCGCGGATCGATCCCGCGACGAACAAGGCGCACGCTCTGAGCACGTTCAACGATGCGAAGGTGGCAAAATTGGACATGCCGGCACTCGAGCACTTCACGTTTACGAGCGCGCGGGGCCGGGAGATCCACAATCTCCTCGTGCGGCCTGCAGGCTTCGACGCGTCGAAAAAATATCCGCTCTTCGTCGTGATCCACGGCGGCCCGGCGCCGCAGTGGAAAGACACTTGGGGCGTCCGTTGGAATTATCACCTGCTCGCCTCACCCGGTTATGTGATGCTGCTGACCAACTACACAGGGTCGAGCGGTTACTCCGAAGAATTCGGCCAGGGCATCCAGAACGATCCGCTCAAAGGCCCCGGCGACGAGATCAACCAGGCGGCCGACGAAGCGATCAAGCGCTACTCCTTCATCGACGCGTCGCGCCAGGCCGCCGGTGGCGCTAGCTACGGCGGCCATCTCGCGAACTGGCTGCAGGCGACGACCACGCGCTACAAGTGTCTCATCTCACACGCCGGCCTCGTGAATCTCGAAACGCAATGGGCCACCAGCGACGGCATCTACCACCGCGAACTCAGTAACGGTGGGCCGATCTGGGAACAGGGCCAGACGTGGCGCGAACAGAATCCCGTTCGTCTCGTCGGCAACCACGCGAAGAAAACCGGCTGGATCACGCCGATGCTCCTCACGGTCGGCGAAAACGATTTTCGCGTGCCGATGAACAACACGATGGAGAACTGGGGCTATCTCCAGCGGCTGCAGATTCCAAGCAAGCTCATCACTTTTCCGGAAGAGAACCACTGGATCCTCCGCGGGGAAAACAGCCGCTTCTGGTATTCCGAAGTCCACGGCTGGCTCGGAAAGTGGCTGAAGTAGCCTAAAGGCGAGTGCCAGGAAGGAGGTGGAACGGCTTGACCTCAAGCCGTTGGTTCGAGGGTCGAAGCGGGGCCGCTTTCCGCGTCGTCGGAAACGAAGCGCTTCCCTGCCGAAGCGGCTTGGGGTCAAGCCGCCCCACCTCGATCCCCTTACCGCGGGCGCAGCAACGGCATCTCAAACTCCGCTGCGGGCAAGCGCTCATTCGTGACGATCTTGTCGAAGGTCATCGTCACCGTCACCGGCTGGCCTCGCGCGTTCTTCGAAGTCGTGACGATCGTCTTCGGAAATCGGATACCGTTCACCACCATCTCGCCCTGCTCGCGGATCGACTCGCCTGTCTCGGTCTCAGTGAGCACGAGCCGGCCCGTGGCCGTCGCGAAATACCGGTAGTAGATGAGCTGCGGGCCGTGGATGAAGGCGATCTTCTCGCACGGGACGCCATCGATTACCTTGGTCCCCTGCGCTTCCACGCGCCCGCCCAGCGCGTCCAGCCCGCGCCAATACGCCAGGTTGCTCCACGTCGTCGCCCGCATGCGCCGCACCGCGTCCACCGGCAGCGGCATTTGCCGCCATTGGGCGCGGTCCTTCGACGACTCGATCCGCTTCCAGCCCTGAAAACCATCGAGCACGGTGAGTTCCGTGATGTCACCGGCGCGCGCCTTGAGCCATTGCTGCTCGGGTTTCTGAAACACGATTTCGATCGCGACCGTCGAGGGTTGCGTGCCGTCGGTGGTTTCAGCCGTCACCACCGAACCGGTGTAGCGCACGGCCTCGAGCGCGTTCAACGCCGCCTCTGTGCCAGCAAACGCGCGCGCCTTCGCGATGATCGCCGGCTCCGCTCCGGCGACACTTGCCGCCAGCGCGCTCGCCGCCGCAAATCCGATCCACGCACTCCGGGCGCTTCTGCCGACTCCAAAAAAGCTACGCGTGCTCACCGCTCGGTCGGCGGCACCATGAAGAGCCGCGCAGGAAATTGCTCATTCACAGTGACTGAGTCGAAGGTGATGACCGTAACCTTCGAGAGACCGTTGGGCAGCGTCGAATTGATCGTCATCGTCTTAGGGAAACGCACCCCGTTCGTCACCACCTCGCCCTGCTCACGGGTTACAGTGCCGTCATCCGTTTCGGTCTGCACCAAACGTCCGGTCGCGACATCGAAGAAGCGGTGAAACACAATCCCGGGCGCATGCACGAAGGAGATCTTCTGACAGGTCACGCCCTCGATCACTTTCGTGCCGCCGTCCTCATAGCGGCCGCCCATTCCTTCCAGGCCACCGAAGAACATGAGATTTTCCCGCGCCTGGGCGCGGATGCGTTTGAGCACATCGGGCTTGAAGACGGATTGCCGCCAATTTTTCGCGTTCGCGGCGTCCTGCACACGCTGCCAGCCTTCGTAGCCGTCGAGCCCGTTAATCTCGATCGATTTGTCGGACGTCGCCGTCACCCGTTGTTGATCGGGCTTCTGCACGATGATCTCGACCGCCTCCCGCAACGCCTTCGTCGGCTCGTTGGAGAAGGTCGTGACGACTGTGCCGGTGTAGCGCACGGACTTCACCCCGGTGAGCGCCTGCTCTGTGCCGAGAAAGGCGCGCGCCTTACCGATGATCGCGGGTTCCGCAGCGAGCGCGCTGCCCACGATAGAAACAGCGATGCACGCGGAAGCGAAAGAGCGGAATGAAATCATGGGTGAGATCGCTAAGTTGGTTATGCCTGATCGCTGATCGCTTGCTTGGAAACTCGCACGGCTCTCGCTTACTCCCATTCAATCGTCGCGGGCGGCTTCGAACTGATGTCGTAAACCACGCGGCCCACGCCCCGCACTTCGTTCGTGATTCGGCTCGAGATTTTCTGGAGCAGCTCGTGCGGCAGTTTGCCCCAGTCGGCGGTCATCGCATCGGTGCTCTCGACGACGCGCAGTGCGATCACGTAATCATACGTCCGCTCGTCGCCGAAGACACCGACCGTCTTCACCGGCAGGAACACGCAGAACGACTGCCACACTTTATAATAGTAACCGCTGCTCAGCATTTCCTCCTGCAGCACCGCGTCCGCATTGCGCAAGATCTCGAGCTTGTCCGGCGTGATGTCGCCCATCACGCGCACGCCCAGGCCGGGACCGGGAAACGGCTGGCGCCACACGACCTCGCGCGGCAAGCCGAGTGCTTCACCGACGCGCCGGACCTCGTCCTTGAACAACTCGCGCAACGGCTCGATCAACTTCAACTTCATCCGCTCGGGCAGCCCGCCGACATTGTGATGCGTCTTGATCAACGACGCCGGGTTGCCACCGATCGACACGCTCTCGATCACGTCCGGATACAACGTGCCCTGCCCAAGAAACTCCGCGCGACCCTTGATGGATTTGAGAGATTTCTCGAACACTTCCACAAAGGTGCGACCGATGATCTTTCGCTTCTGTTCCGGCTCACTCACGCCCTTGAGCCGCTTGAGAAACAGTTTCGACGCATCCTCCACCCGCAGATCGATGCGGAAGTGATCGCCGTAAAGCTTCTCCACCGCCGCGCGCTCTCCTTTGCGGAGCAGACCGTTGTCGACGAAGACGCACGTGAGCTGCTTGCCGATCGCCTTGTGCAACAAAGCCGCCGCGACCGACGAGTCGACGCCGCCCGAAAGTCCGAGCAACACGCGGCCGCTGCCGACCTGCGCGCGAATCTTTTCCACCGCATGCGCCACGAACTCGCGCGTCGTCCACTCCTGCTTCACGCCGCAGACGCCGAGGAGGAAATTGCGAATCATGTCCGCCCCGCGCTCGGTGTGAAACACCTCCGGGTGAAACTGGATCCCGTAGAAATTGCGCTTCGCATCCTCGATCGCGGCGAACGGCGAGTTCTCCGTCGTGCCGATCGCGCGAAACCCCGGCGGCAGTTTCGTCAGCTTGTCACCGTGCGAATTCCACACGCGCAGCTTTTTCGGCAGATCAGCGAAAAGCCGGCCGGGCTTCTGGATCGTCAGCACACCGTGGCCGTATTCGCGCGCCTTGCTGTGCTCCACTTCGCCGTCGAGGAAGTGCCCCATCAACTGCACGCCGTAGCAAATTCCGAGCACGGGCACGCCGAGTTGAAAAATAGCCGCGTCGGGATGCGGAGCCTTCTTCGCGTAAACGCTCTGCGGCCCGCCCGACAGAATGATGCCCGCCACATTGTCTTCCCGGAGCTTCGCCGCCGGCGTCGCGTAGTGGTAGATCTTCGAGTAGACTTGGCACTCGCGGATGCGGCGCGCGATGACCTGCGTGAGTTGCGACCCGAAGTCCAGGACGGCGATGGTCTGTGGCATGTGCGGCGTGGGAAAAGAGAGAGGACAGGCCAACGCACGCGGCTCGGCAAGAGCGATTGTGCCACCGAAAATTCCGCACGAGCTCCGCGCGGAGGAACGCGCTCCGAAATATTCGCCGCGCGACTGCGGCGGTCCACGCCTCCGCCGCGCTTCCGGCCGCTCAGTGACTGCAGCCGCAACCGCCGTCGTGCGCGTGACCGTGGCTCTGCTCCTCAGCCGTCGCCGCGCGGGCGGAAACGATCTCGACGTCAAACGTCAGATCGACGCCCGCCAAGGGATGATTGGCATCCAGCAACACGTCGTCGCCCTCGATTCCCTGCACCGTGACGACGGGCGACGCGCGATCGTGCCCGGTCTGAAATTGGTCACCCACTTTCAGTTCGCCCTCGATCGGCAGCAGCCCGCGGTTCACCCGTTGCACCTGCGCGGGATCGCGTTCGCCGTAGGCTTTCTTTGCCGGCACGGTCACGCGCGCCTTCTCGCCCGCGCTCGCCAGTCGCAGCTGCTCATCGAGCCCCTCGATGATTTGGCCGGCCCCTTCGAGAGACGTGATGGGCTCGCTGCCCGCCGAAGTATCAAGCACGCGACCAGCTGGATCGCGGAGCGTGTAGTGAAAAGAAACAACGCGTGGGTTCATGGGAAATATTTCTTCCTTCTTTTGGTTCGAGCAGGACTCACGAGAGAAAGAAAAAGATGAAGAGGAAAGGGAAGATTTTGGCCTCACGTCTCCTGTCGCAACACTTCCAGCGGCGGGTGGCTCGTGATGCCCCGGCTCGAAAGCAACCCGGTGATCACTGTCACCACGCACA
>JANPIT010000601.1:0-6067 GCA_031425115.1 Opitutaceae bacterium
GCGTTTGGGCTGTGGACGGTTGCGGTCGTGGATGGCCCAGGGGTGATGCGCGTCGGGCGCGTCGCCGTAGAACGGCGCACCGGTGGACGCGGCGCCGAAAGCGTCGCCCGCGAGCACGAGCGGCAGCCAAAGGATGGGGGAAAGCGAACGAGTTTTCATGGGTCGGGCTGGTGGCGGAAATTGTCCGCGAGGGAAGAAGGGGTCCGCTCATCCAAACGCTCCGCCATGGGCTGGCAAATCGTAATCCCCTCGGCGCGCTAATCCGGGGTGGGGGTTTACTTCGCCAGCGGGACTGCGCGCGCGGGCGAGCGGACGATCATCTTGTAGTCGATTGCTGGATTCGGCGTTTTGACGATCATCGCATGATCGACGTTTGGATTCGGCAGGAGAATTGGCATGCCACAATCCTGGGCGAGGACGCGGGCTGGCGCAGCGTAAACTGTCACGCGGTCCGGCGCGGCCAGCAGCGGGCTCGCGGGCGGCGCCTTGGTCGGCTGCTGCGCCAATGCGAGGGGCGGCACCCCGATCGCCGTCGAGTTGAACTCCGGCAGCGCAGCAGGTGCGGGACTGAGACTAGCGGCGAGGACGGCGAGCGGAAACAAGAGGCTGCGTTTCATACGGGGGCGGGGGCAGAGTAGGGGCGAAGGGGTGGGAGTCGACAGCGTTGGCGCGGGTCGGTTTCAGGAATCAAGGGGCGTTTTAAGTTGAGCCAGGCGTGCGCCGAGGTGGACTCGACGGGTGCGTGGCGCGCCGCCGAACATTTTATGGATTGTGACCACGCAGTGGCGGGCGCAGGCGTGCGGCTATGCCGGCGATCCGAATGTCCGGACGCCGGTCCTCGATGCTTTGGCGGCGCAGAGCGTGAACTACGCGCAGGCGGTGACGCCGCACCCGTTTGGGCCCTTTGCGCGGGCAGCGCTGTTAACCGGCGTGCCATCACCCGCGAACGGCGTGCAGGACTATTTTGATCCGTTACCGGACGGCGCGCGCACAATCGCGCACGACATGGCGGCGCGGGGTTATGCCACCGGCTTTTTCGGTAAATGGCATTTGGCGCGTCGCGACCCTGCGGCGGCGTTGGTCGGAAAGGCGCACGCGCGGATGGTCGTGCCAGAGGGGGCACGCGGCGGGTTTGGTTGGTGGGAAGGATTCGAGAGCGGATTTTTGCTGAATAATCCATGGCTGCACGGGAGCGGTTTGCCGGTTCCGACTCAGTTTTTGGGCTATCAAAGTGACGTGCTGTGCGAGCGAGCGCGCACGTGGTCGGCGCAGGGTGGCCCTTGGTTTGGCATAGTGAGTCTGGAGTCCCCGCACCCACCTTATGAGGCTGGGAGCGCGGGCGTATTGCCGCCGTCGGCGGAGGCAATCGTGCTCGCGGCCAATGTGCTTCGCGGACCTCTCGAGAGCCGCGTGCGGCGCGAGCTGGCCGGTTATTACGCGCACATTGAGGCGACCGACCGGGCGATCGGACGACTCGTGGCCGGGCTCGATCGCGAGCGCACCATCGTGGTCGTCACTTCGGTCCACGGCGACATGCACGGGGCGCACGGACTGCTGCGGAAGGGCTGGCCCTACGAGGAAAGTGTGCGCGTGCCCCTGCTGGTGCGCGGTCCGCAGGTGCGTCCTGCCCGGGATGATACGCCGATCTCGCTCGTCGATCTGCCCGCGATGACCTGCGCGTGGGCGGAGGGGCGTCCGATTCCCTCACGGCCCGCGCATGCTGCAATTTCGATGCCGAGCGTCGTGCACCTGCCGCATCAATGTGATCGCGTGTGGCGCGGCGTGCGCACCGCGCAGCACAAGCTGGTGCTCAACGCCGACGGATCGCCGTGGCTTTTCTTCGAGTTGTCCGCGGACCCCGGGGAGCAGCACAACCTAGCGACCGATCCTGCTCCTAGTCGCCAACGCGAGCGGGCGGAACTGAGCGCGTTGATCGCTTCAACGGTGGTCGGGTAGGTTGTCGTCGGAGCGTTGGTTCCGATACGAGACCACCATCGAGCGCGGAAATAAAAGGCAGAGAAGCCAGGGCAGCGCGATGGCGCAGCCGAGCGTGATCAACACGTAGATCAGTTTTTTCCCGTTGAGGAGGATACCGAGACCAACGATCGCGGCGGCGAAGACCGGAAGAAAAATTGAAGCGACCCGCGCGCCGAAGGCGGCGACATACGCAATCACCAGAGCGAAGGCGAACGTGAGCGGTGGCAGGTATCCGGCGGCCAGCCCCACCGCGAAAGTGAAGGGGGCGTGCGCGGCGTCTGGCTCCTTGCACACCATCGTTTGCAGGGCAGTTGCGAGGCAGAGCACTGCAAATTGAGCCGCCAGCGGTCCATAGCGCAGGATGCCAGCGGTGCCAGGCGCCAGCGTGAACGCTTCCGCAAGCAGCCACGCTCCGATTGCCGCGCGCAACAAATCGATCGAATGCAGTTCGAGCTTCGCCGCGCGGCCCCAGTAGTCGCCCCAACTCTGATCGACGGCGCGGTAGCGGACGCGTTTGCCGTGGAACACCGCGATCGGCGTAAGGAGCAGCAGGAGGGCGGGAAGCAGTTTAACCCAGTCGATGAGCATGAAAAAAGTGATTAGTTACCCGTGCGCCGGTGCGGATGGGCGGCGGCAGCAGGGTCGTTTGAACCGGTTGCCAGGCTTGATGACAAGGCCGACGCGCTGCAGTCGGTCAATAGAGCGCAGCACCTCGCCTTAAGCGGTGATAACTTTCTCGTTCTCGCTTGGGGTCGAGGGTTCCCACCTCGCTGTCCACTTTCATTCATCACGGCGGTGCCTGCGGTCGTGGCCCTGCGGTGGTGTGGCCTGCAGGGGAGGTTGCGTTCGCCCGCAGCAAGCTCAAGCGCGGCGCGGCCGTTAGCCGATCAACTGCTTGTCGAGGGAGCTTTTCGGGTTCTTTCCGAAGTGACGCCGGATGGCGGCGGCAATCTCGTGCATCTTGACCGGCTTCGAGATGTAATCGTCCATCCCGGCGGCCAATGCCAGCTCGCGGTCGCCCTGCATAGCGTTCGCGGTGAGCGCGATGATCTTGGGTTGCCGATCCGCCGGTAGACGGAGACGAATCTGACGGGTCGCCTCGTAGCCGTCCATTTCCGGCATCTGCACGTCCATCAACACCAGATCGTAGCGGCGGTTTTCCAAGGTGGTCACCGCTTCCAAGCCGTTGGCGACGGCATCCGCGCGATAGCCCAGCCGCTCGAGGAAGCGGAGCGCGACCTTCTGATTGACGGCGTTGTCCTCCGCCAGGAGCACTTCAAGCGGGATCTCTTCACCCACCGGGCGCTCGACTGCGCGAGGCACGGTCGCACCGCCGAGGGCGGAGGCTTGGAATAGCCCGATGATCGCGTGCATGAAGGCGGTGGTGCGAATCGGTTTTGACGTGCTCGCCACGGCGTCCACCCCCGTGCCCGTTGGCGCGGTCTGGCCAAAGGGGAACAGGATCATTCGCGGGCAACGAATGCTCGCGAGGACATCGAGTGGAGACGAGCCGTCGAGTTCGCTGGCATCCACGACGAGGAGCGTGGGGGGCACCGGCAAACGCGGGATGATCTCCAGAGCGAGATGGGCGTTGGGCAGCATGACGCACTCAACGCCCCATTTTTCGAAAATGGTCTGGAGCCGGGCCTGCGTGACGGGGTGATCTTCCACGCAGAGAACCAACCCATCGCGGAGTTTGGCGGGCAACGTGGACAAGCCCGACTCGGTGCCGATCGAGGCCATTTCCGTCTGGATGGTGAAAATAAACGCGGACCCTTGCCCGATCGTGCTTTCAACGCGGATACTGCCGCCCATCAGTTCACACAGGCGCTGGCTAATCGCGAGGCCCAAACCGGTGCCGCCATATTTGCGTGTCGTGGAAGAGTCGACCTGGCTGAACGCTTTGAAGAGCCGGTCGACGCGATCGGCGGGAATGCCAATGCCGGTGTCGCGCACGGTGAATTCGAGGATGGTGCGATCCGGATCGACGGGGAGGCCGGGATCAAATCCGAGAGCCACAGGTGCGCGGACGGCGCGACGAATTTCCACCGAGATACTTCCGCTGGGCGTAAACTTGATGGCGTTGTTGACGAGGTTGACGATGACCTGCCGGAGGCGGGTGACATCGCCGATGAGCCACGAGGGCACATCGGGTCCCAGCTGGTAACCGATTTCGAGTTTCTTGGACGACGCTTGGAGGGCGAAAAGGTCGAGGGCCTCTTCCACGCAAAGCGACAACTCGAAGGGCGCGCGCTCCAACTCCATCTTGCCCGACTCGATCTTCGAGAAGTCCAGGATGTCGTTGATGATGGTGAGCAGTGCCTCGCCAGAGGTGCGGATGGTGTTAACGAAGTCGCGCTGTTCGTTGCTCAGCGTCGTTTCCATCAACAGGCTGGTCATGCCGATCACGCCGTTCATCGGCGTGCGGATTTCGTGCGACATCGAAGCGAGGAATTCGCTCTTGGCGCGCGATGCATCGTCGGCTTCGGCCTTGGCACGACGCAATTGCTGCTCGGTCTCGACGCGCGCAGTGATGTCGGTCTCGACCGCGATGAAGTTCTCGATCTCGCCGTTGGCGCCGCGGACCGGCTGGATTTCGATGTGAAGGTGGTATTTGCGGCCGGACTTGGAGTAGTTGACGACGTCCGTGCTGATACCTTGACCGCGTGCCATGGCGGCGCGGATACGCGCGACGGTGCGGACGTTTGTCTCCGGCCCGATCATGAAGTGCGCGGGATTCTTGCCGATGACTTCATCGAGGCCGTATTCCATGACGCGACAAAACGCCTCGTTGGCCCACTCGATGCGTCCATCAGCCGAGCCGATGAGCACGGGGTTGTCGGTCTTGGCGGCCACGAGGGAAAGCTTGCGGGCCTCGGCCTGGCTCTCGCGCAGGGCCAGCTCAGCCTCGCGGCGGGCGGTGATATCCTGCACGGTGCCGATGATGCGCGTGGGACGTCCGTCGGGATTGGTCGCGACCGATTTGGAGCGCGTGTAAACCCACCGCCAGTCGCCGCTGCGGGCGCGCACGCGATATTCCGGTTCGATGAAGGAGGCGATGCCGTTGAGCTGTGACTCGGTGCGACGCCGATAGAGCGGGAGATCGTCGGGGTGGATCAGCGACTGCCAGGCCTCGACCGTCGAGGGCATTCGACCGTATTCGTAGCCCAGCATCGCCCAGAGGCCGGGGCTGTAGTAAACGTGGCCCGCGGCGACGCTCCATTCGAAGATGCCGATTTGCGTCGAGTCGAGGGCGAGGCGCAGGCGCTCGTCGGAAACTTTCAGCCGCGCTTCAACCCGCCGGCGTTCCTCGTTTTCGGCGAAGAGTTTCTTGTTGGAGAGTTCCGCGGCGCGCTGCCCGGCGCGGGCGCTCCGGGCCAGATGCACGCTCAAGCCGAGCAGGACGGTGATGCCGAAGCCGGCGGCGAGCGCGAGCTCGGGAAGGAAACGACGCTGCCGGCCGACGGCCGCATCCGAGGGAGTCAGTTTGATCTGCGTGCGCCGGCCGGCGATCGGGTAGGTTTTTTCGCTGGCGAGGTGCGCATTGCGGCTGCCGTCCTGGGTCGCGATCGTGAAGACCGGCTCCTGTCCGACGGCGACGGATACACTATAATCCTCGTCGAGCTTCAGCCGCTTGGCGATGGCATGGAGGAAGGCATTGTAAGTGAATTCGCCCGCGACGAAGCCGATAATTTCTCCCGCGCGAATCACCGGGGTGTAGATGACGAAGCCTTTTTCGACACCTTGGGCGCTCAGCACGCCGGTGCTCTCGGAGATCACGGGTCCGCGGGTCCAGATCGCGCCGGCGATCGCGGCGCGACGTTCCCTCTCTTTGTCTCCGGTGTGCTCGAAATTCTGGGCCGCGGCGTGGTGATTTTGGGGATAAATCCAGACGGTGCGCAGGGGTTTGGTGAACGTGATGCCGTCGAGGCCCGGGCCGGTGCTGCGCAAACTGCCCGGGGGCATGTCGACAAACGCGATGGAGACACAGCCGAGCTCGGCGGAACCGCTGTCGCCGGAGCCGACGCCGGTCATCTGCTTGTTGGCATCTGCGTCCCACAGGGGCCTACTCGTTTCAAACCGCTCGTCG
>JANPIT010000602.1:0-14683 GCA_031425115.1 Opitutaceae bacterium
CCGAACGCCAGCGCGAACAGCGCGAGCCAGGCGGACAAAGTGCGGCGGACGGTCATCGGTCGGGAAAGGGATTGAACGAGGATTCGTTCCGCCTAAATTCCGCACCTCTCTCCGACGACTCAAACTCTAAATGGCGCTGCAACCGAAAACCGTCCTCTCCCGCGCGCGGTCGTGTATTCGGATTGAGCAGGACGCCTTGAGGGCAACCGCCCGCAGCCTCGGCCCGGAGTTTGTCGCCACCGCGCGCGCCATCGACGCGGCCACGACCGCCGGCGGCAAACTCGTCTTCACCGGCGTGGGCAAGAATGCGCCCATCGCTCAGAAAATCGCGGCGACCTTCAACAGCACCGGCGTATCGTCGTGCTTCCTCGATGCCACGCAGGCGCTCCACGGCGATCTCGGGCTCGTCGACGAAGGCGACCTCACCTTTCTCCTCAGTAACAGCGGGCAGTCGGAGGAGATCCTGCGACTCGTGCCGGTGTTGAAGCGTTTCGGGGTGCGCATCGTGGCATTTACGAGTAACCCCGCGTCCGATCTCGCGCGCAACGCGGACCTGAAGCTTTTTTATCGGGTGCCGCGCGAAGCCTGTCCGCTCAAGCTCGCGCCGACCGCCAGCACCACCGCCGCGCTCGCCCTCGGCGACGCGCTCGCGATGGTGCTGCTCGAAGCCCGCGGGCTCACGCGCGATGATTTCGCCAAATATCACCCCGCCGGAAATTTGGGCCGAGTCCTGCTCCTGCGCGTCAAAGACATCATGCGCACCGGCCATCGCCTCCCGCTCGCCGCGGAAACCGTCACGACGCAGGACGCAATTCTCGCGATGACAAAAGCGAAAAGTGGCAGTATCGCGCTGGTCGCGCCGGGCACCGGCAAGCTCACCGGCATTTTGACCGACGGTGATTTTCGCCGCAGCGCGCTGACCGGGGCGGATTTTTTGCAGAAGCCCGTCGCGACCTTCATGACGCGCCAACCCAAAGTAATCTCGGAAAATGCGCTGGGCGTTGATGCGCTCCGTCTCTTTGAAGCGCACAAAATCGATGACCTGATCGTGATCAACGCCCGCGGGCAGCCCGTCGGCCTGATCGACGGCCAGGATTTGCCCAAATTCAAAATCGTCTGAGCCGCGCCGCTTCGCACGGCAAACTCCAAGGTCCAAGCCTCCAAGCTCCATTGAAAAACCCATTTCTCAAATGCCGCACGGCTGATTTGCAATGGGAGTTTCCCTGCAGCTTGGTGCTTGGCGCTTGGCGCTTGCCGGCTCCGGTGTGGAGCTTCCAATGAAAACACCCATCCGCGTCGGCATCGTCGGAATGGGCGGCTTCGCCGGCTCTCACCACCACACCATTTTGCGCCTGGAGGAACGCGGCCACGCCAAGCTGGTGTGCACGTGCGACCCGCAACCGAACGCTTTCGCCGGAGAACAGCAGAACTGGCGATTCACGGCGCGAGGTGTGCAGGTTTTCTCCGACTACCGCACCATGCTCGAGTCCTGCCACGCGCAGCTCGATCTTCTCGTTATCCCGACGCCGATCCAGTTGCACGCCGAGATGCATGCCGCGGCTACGGCGCTGGGCCTGCCCTGCTACGTCGAAAAGCCACCCACCCTCGACTACGAGGAGCTGGAAAAAATGATCGCCGCCGATCAGCGCGCGCGGAAGTCGTCGCTGGTGGGCTTCAACTTTATCATCGAGAAACTCCGACTCTCGCTGAAGGAGCGCTTGCTCGCCGGTGAGTTTGGCGCAATCCGCGGCGCGACGCTCAGCGCATTGTGGCCGCGACCTGCGAGTTACTTTGCCCGCAACAACTGGGCGGGACGCCTGGTGATAGACGGCCGGGCCGTGCTCGACTCGTGCTTCGGCAATGCGATGGCGCACTTCGTCCACAACCTGCTCTTTTGGACCGGCGGCCCCGAGCTCTTCAGCTGGGCGAAAATCGCCGCGGTGCGCGCCGAGCTCTACCGGGCGCACGCGATCGAGGGCGCGGATACATTTTTCGTGGAGACCGACACCACGACGGGCATCACGATGCGCTTCGCGCTCTCGCACGCCTGTGCCGGACCGAGCACGCATTCGGAAATGGTGCTCTGCGACAAAGCCGTCCTGCGCTATGCGGTCGGCGGCGCGATTGAGATTCGCTGGAACGACGGTCGGGTGGAGAAATCGCAGCTCGAGCCGTTCGATCCGTTGATGGAGAACCATCTGGAATATTACCGTTACCTGCGCGACGAAAGCCCCCGGCCCGCCACCACGCTCGCCGACTCGCGGCCATTCGTGGCGCTGAACAATCTCGCGCACATCTCGAGCAAAACGATCGCGACGATACCGGCGTCGCACGTGACTGGAGCCCGCGACGAGAAGGAGCAGAAAGACTACCTGCACGTGACCAGCATGGTGGCAGCTCATGAAAATTTTCTCGTGCGCGGCATTTGGCCGAGCGCCTGCGGCTGGGGTCGCGAACCGGGCGACGTCGCCACGGCCGCGGACATGCCGCGTTTTCACGAAGTGGTGCGGGCGATGGCGGCGCGCTAGGCCGCAAGTTCCAAGCACCAACCGCCACGCTCCAGGGAAACTTCAAACTCCGGCCGGCCAATTCGGAGATTGAGAATTGGTGATTCTCTGGAGCTTGGATCTTGGCGCTTGGAGCTTCAACGCCGCTCCTTGCCAAAAAACACCACAACACTTTCTACTTCTGCCTCCATGCCCACGCCTCCGTTTACCTACCAAGACCCGTTCCCGCTCGGCGCCGACGAAACAGAATATCGTCTCCTCTCCCAGGAGGGGATCAGCACCGCGAGCTTCGAAGGCCGCGAGATTCTCAAGGTCGCGCCCGAAGCTCTGGCGTTCCTCGCCCAGCAGGCGTTTCACGATACTTCATTCATGCTGCGGCCGAAACACCTGCAGCAGGTGGCGGCGATCCTCGACGATCCCGAGGCATCCGCCAACGACCGCTACGTCGCGCTCACGCTGCTGAAGAACGCCGAAATCGCCGCGGAGGGAATTCTTCCCATGTGCCAGGATACGGGCACGGCGGCCGTATTCGCAAAAAAAGGACAGCAAGTCTGGACGGGCGCCAACGACGCCGAGTGGCTCTCCAAGGGTATCTACGACTGTTTCACGAAGGAGAATTTGCGCTACTCCCAGACCGCGCCCACCGACATGTGGAACGAGGTCAACACCGGCACCAACCTGCCGGCGCAGATCGACGTCATGGCCACCGAGGGCGCCAAGTTCGAGTTCCTGTTCGTGGCGAAGGGCGGCGGCTCGGCGAACAAGATGTTTCTTTTCCAGGAAACGAAAGCGCTGCTTAACCCGAAAAGCTTCGAGAAATTTGTCGGCGACAAACTGCCGCTGCTGGGCACCTCCGCCTGTCCGCCGTATCACTTGGTCTTCGTGGTGGGCGGCACCAGTGCCGAGGCGTGCATGAAAACCCTGAAGCTGGCATCGGCCAAGTATCTCGACGCGCTGCCGACGACGGGCAACTCGCACGGCCGCGCCTTTCGCGATCTAGCGATGGAAGAAAAAGTGCTCCAGATCGCCCGCTCCACCGGCATCGGCGCGCAGTTCGGCGGGAAATATTTCGCGCTCGATGTGCGCGTGGTCCGGCTGCCGCGTCACGGCGCGAGCTGTCCCGTGGCGATGGGCGTCTCCTGCAGCGCGGACCGCAACATCAAGGGCAAGATCTCGCAGGACGGCATCTGGCTCGAGAAGATGGAACCGAATCCCGGCCGTTTCATTCCCGCCGCCAGCCGGCTGTGGAAAGACGACAACATCGTGCAGCTCGACCTCAACCGGCCGATGCAGGAGATCCGCGCGCAGCTCTCGCAGTTTCCCGTGACCACGCGCGTTTCACTCACGGGTCCGCTGATCGTCGCCCGCGACATCGCTCACGCGAAACTCAAAGAGCGCATCGATGCCGGCCAGGGACTGCCGCAATACCTCAAGGACCATCCGGTCTATTACGCCGGCCCCGCGAAAACGCCGAGCGGCTACGCGTCGGGTTCATTTGGACCGACGACCGCGGGCCGGATGGATAGCTACGTCGATCTTTTCCAAGCGAACGGCGGTTCGCTGGTCATGCTGGCGAAAGGCAATCGCGGCACGCAGGTGACGAACGCCTGCAAGAAACACGGCGGATTTTACCTCGGTAGCATTGGCGGCCCCGCCGCGATTCTGGCGAAGGAGAATATCAAGAAAGTGGAGGTGCTGGAGTATCCCGAGCTCGGCATGGAAGCGGTTTGGAAAATCGAAGTGGAGAACTTTCCCGCCTTCATCCTCGTCGATGACAAGGGCAATGACTTCTTCGTAAACGGCTGCGGCGCGTGTTTGCCCGCCGCCGCGAAAAATTAAGCCAGGGCCGGGCGCCCTACCCGATTACCGTTATTACCACGTTCCGCGAATGCGCGGCGCGACGGTGTTCCCAGAGGAAGATGCCCTGCCACGTGCCGAGCAGCAATTTGCCGTCGGAAAACGGCACCGTTTCGCTCGTGCGCGTGAGTGCCATCTTGACGTGACTCGGCATGTCGTCGGAACCCTCGAGCGTGTGCCTAAAATGGGGATCGTCCTCCGTCACGAGGCGATTGAGCCAAAGTTCGAGGTCACGGCGGGCCGAAGGATCGGCATTCTCCATGGTCACCAGCGAACAACTGGTGTGCTGACAAAAAACCGTGACGACGCCCTGCACCAAACCGGTTCGGCGGACTTCGCGGGCCACCAACTCGGTGATTTCTTGCGTGCCTTGGCCCGAGGTGCGGAGCGTGTGAGTGGATTGATGGACCGGCATGGTTCAGAAGCTTTCGCTCACTTCCTTTTTTTCCGAGATTCGGACGAGAGAGGAAGATTGGGTGGAAATCGAAAGATGCCTCAGCCGTATCCGGGCAGTCGAAGGCAAAAAACCACTGCAAACGATTGTGACTCAGAAGGTGGACCGGGCGCTCCGCGCGCGGTTGTAAGTCTGTCCGTCGACCAGCCGCGCATGGAGTGCACGGCCCACCTCGGCCAGGTGGAGTGAACTTTCTCTTTCTTCGCTCTCTCACTCTTTCTCTCACGCGGATGCTGAGCGCTGACGAACGAGAAAGATAAAGAGGAAAGAGAAAGATTCATCCCCCGCCCGCACCCGGCGCGGAGGCATTGGGCTTGGTCATCGCGACGGGATCCAGCGCGCGATCCAGCGTCGCGGGGTCCATGAGTTTTCGCGCCAGCACCACTTCACGCAGCGACTTACCCGAAGCCAACGCCTCCTTGGCGACCGCGGCGGCGGCATCGTAACCAATATGTGGATTCAGCGCGGTCACCAGCATCAGCGAACGGTCGACCAATTCCCGACAACGCGCGGCGTCCGCCTCGATGCCCACAATGCATTTCTCGGTGAAGACCGTGACTCCGCGCGTCAGACAGTGAATTGATTCGTGCAAGCAATGCGCCATGAGCGGCAAGGTGACGTTGAGCTCAAAGTGACCGTCCCGACCTGCCATTGTCGCGGTCTGCGCGAGGCCCTGCGTATAAAGGCAAACCTGCACGAGCATCTCGCTCATCACGGGGTTAACTTTTCCCGGCATGATCGAAGACCCCGGCTGTGTCGCCGGCAGTCGAATCTCCCCCAGCCCTGCGCGCGGACCCGAACTCAACATCCGGATATCGTGCGCGATCTTGGTGAGACTCGCCGCAATCGTCGTGAGAATACCCGCGACCTCCACGCAATCATCGCGCGCGCCCTGAGCCTCGAAGTGGTTGGAGGCCTCGACGAATTCGATCCCGGTCTCAGCGCTCAACACCTGGCACACGCGTGCCGCAAACTCGGGGTGACAGTTGATTCCGGTGCCGACGGCTGTGCCGCCGATCGCGAGTTCGCGCAACAAGGTGACGCCGCGCCGCGCTCGATCCGCGGCCTTGTAGACTTGGACCGCGTATCCCGAGAACTCCTGGCCCAATGTAAGCGGCGTGGCGTCCATCAGATGCGTCCGCCCGATTTTCACGATCTCCGCGAATGCTCGCGCTTTCTCATCCAACGCGACCGCCATCCGGTCGAGGGCGGGCGCCAGTTGGAACCGCAGCGCGACCGCCACGCTTACATGCAGCGTCGTAGGGATCACATCATTCGACGACTGCCCGAGATTCACGTCGTCGTTGGGATGGACCGGCCGCTTCGAGCCAAGCGGTTCACCGGCCAACTGGCTCGCGCGGTTGGCAATGACTTCGTTGGCATTAGTATTCGTCGAGGTGCCGGATCCTGTCTGGAAGACATCCACGGGAAACTGCGCCGTGAGTTTTCCGTCGGCGATCTCCTGCGCAACGCCCTGGATCGCCTTCGCCTTCGCTGGGGAAAGCAGCCCCAGTTCTTGATTCGCTCGCGCCGCCGCAAACTTTACCAGCCCAAGCGCGCGGATAAACGCTTCCGGTAAAGGCCGCCCGCTGATCGGGAAGTTCACGACCGCCCGCTGCGTGCTCGCGCCGTAGAGTGCGTCCTCCGGCAGCAGCAGTTCCCCCATCGAATCCTTTTCAGCGCGCATGGGGAAGGTTAGCGGTCGGGGGCCGGAAAGCAAAAACCCGCCAGCGGCGGGTCGACCCTCCGCGCAAGGCGGTGACAGAAAAAATGAAGAGCGAACTCAGAACTTCATGCTCACGCCTGCACCGCGAGCGCCAAAGCGCGACACCTGATCGTAAAGCCTCTCTTCCGACAACCGATCCCCAACGCGCTCGCCCGCGCGAGACGCCATATCGGCCGACGGCATCGTCATCATTGCAGTGAGCAACTTGTGCCGCGCCCGTTCACCCGGCGGTGTGACCTGCTGCAATGGCTCCACCGCCGTGCGGCCCGGCAATCCGCGCGTCTCGAAGCCCATCGACGCATTCGCCAGCAAGCCGCGCGCGCCCAAAACCTCCGCCGTTGGCACCATCGTGAGACCCGCCGCGACGTGGCGCAGGCCCGCAACACCATCGGAGCTGGCAAATTCAGAACTGGATACGCCGAGCAAGGAACGCGGGGCAGACTCGGGGGCGGGCGCCACTTCCTGCGCGGCAGCCAGGACCAAGACCGACGACACGTCGCCGGCACTAGGCGCGACGACCAAAGCTCTTTCCACCGTCAGTGAGCCCGAGGTGCTCGCTTCGCTGCCGATCAAAACTTTCGAGTGGGAAACAACTTCCGCCGAGACCACGGCGATCGCCTGACCCGAAACAGATGCTGCGCCCGTTTTATCTCCACGCGCCGCCGACTCTGGGTCGCGCAAGGTGACGAAAGTCACCGTCAAAGCCGCTGCTGCACCCAAAGGCAGACGATAGGGACGAAGGCTGGTGAAGGCGCCCGGTAGCCGCTGCCACCACGGACGCTTGGCGACCAACGCCGACAACTGCTTGGCGCGCAACTCGCGATCAAAGCGGGCCCAAAATTCTGCGGGCGGACGCTCGGCGCGCTTCAGGCGCAAAAGGTCTTCAATCTCGATCGAACGCTTTTCGGACTTCATTTGCGCAGATAGGGCTGCAACTCCGACTGCAGGAGCTGTTTCGCATAATGCAGCCGGGACCGCACCGTCCCGACCGAACAGTCCATGACCTCGGCGATTTCTTGATGGCTGAGGCCGTCTATTTCAAAAAGGGTAACCACGGTGCGATGCTTGATAGACAATTTGAGCATCGCATCGTTCAATTTTTCCTGGAGCTCGTGCACGTAGGTATCCCGGTCCGCTCCGCTCTTATCAGTAAGGGCAGCAATGATTTCCTTCGCGACCGGCTCTTCCGAATCAATGCGTTCCAAGCTGAAGAAGGACCGCAGCCGCGCCTTCCGCAAGTGGCTCAGAGTGGAGTTTACCGCGATACGATACAGCCAGGTGAAGAACGAGGATTGGCCGCCGAACCGGTGGATCGACTGAAACGCCTTGATGAACGCGTCCTGCGTGAGATCGGCGGCGTCTTCGCGATTCGACGTCATGTTGTAGACGATGCCGTAAACCCGCTCGCGATATTTTCCAATAAGCTGATCGAACGCGGCGACATCGCCCGCCTGCACCCGATGCACGATGCCCACATCGGCATCGGCTTCGTGCCGCCGCTCGGGGGACGCTACGAGCGCCTTGCCGAGAACTTTGGTCGCGTCGATCACGGACCGCACGAAATCCCAACCCGTGCGCGGGCGCAAACGGAAACTGGCGACGGCCGCGATTTAGACCGGAGGATTCAGTCCCGCGACCTGCGCCTGCAGCACATCGCACAATCCCAGCAGCGAGGCCGTCGGCAGATGCTGGGAAAAATCACGCAGCGCCCCCTGCGCCGCCGCCACTTCGGCGTGCACCGAGTCCGCCACCGCGCCAAACACGCCGAACTCGCCCATCTGCCGGAGCCGCAGCGCGAGTTGCGGCGGACGTGCGCCCGTGATCTCGCTCGCGAGCGCGGCCGCTTCCGAAGCCGGCAGCCGCTCGAGCAGCATCAAAAGAGGCAGCGTCAGCTTCCCACTGGCGAGATCCGTCCCGAGCGTCTTGCCGATGCGTTTCTCTTCTCCGTAGAAATCCACCAAGTCATCGTAAATCTGATACGCGATGCCGAGGTGCCGCCCAAAGCGGCTGGCGGCCTCCACAAAATCCGGGGGAAAGCCGGCGAGCCGGGAACCAAGAAAGCACGACACCCGGAAAAGCTCCGCCGTCTTTAGATCAACGATACGCTGATAGTCGGCGCGCGTGATGTTCGTCGAGCCGCGGCGCAACGTTTGCACGATCTCTCCGGCACACACGCGGCGCGTCGACTCGGAGACGGCGGCGCAAATCTCGTTGGTCGGAAACTGCGTGGCGAGATGCAGGGCGTGCGCGAAGAGCGCGTCGCCCAGGAGCACGGCCGCGGTCGCGCCATATTCACGCGCGGCGGTGCGGCGGCTGCGCCGCACATCGGCCTCGTCCATGATGTCGTCATGCACCAGCGTCGCCAGATGCACGAGTTCGACCACGGCCGCCACGCGCACCAGATCCGGGTGCACGGGGGCCGACCCGCGCCAGCCACTCAAGAACACCAGCGCGGGCCGGATGCGTTTGCCGGAGGTATCGATGCAATAATCGACCATCGTCCGAATCTCGGGCTCGAACGCACCAAGCTGACCGCGCAGAAAACGATCCAACTCCGCCATGTGCGGGGAAAGCAGCGCAAAAACGCCCGCGAACGCGTGAGGTTTGGCGCGGGCGGGCACCTCAGTCGTGGCGCATTCGGCCGGCTCAGGACAAGCGCTGCTCATGGTTAGCTGGACCCTAGGTGCGAATTCAGAAATGACGAATCAATAGTCGAAACATAAGCGCATGAACCACCCCTTACTCCTCGCGCTGCTGACCGCCGCCGGCCTCTATGTCGCCAAGCTTTGGCGCGACGACGCCCGCGCGGCGCTCACTCCGCGGCCGCAACCCCGTCCACTCCCTGGCGCCACGCCTGCCCCCCCGCGCGCCATCGTCATCGCGGTGATCGGCGCGCTGGTGCTGGTCGCCGCGGAGACAGCGGGTGAATACGCGTTGGGCATCGCCGGGGACCAATCGAAGATGACCTGGCTGTTCGCGCTCTACTCCGTCACGGCGGCCGCGGTGATCGAAGAGCTTATCTTTCGCGGCTGGCTCGTGGTGGAAAATCGGGGACGCGCAGCGCAGTGGGCGGGCATTTTCGGCGCGTCGCTGCTCTTCGCGGCCCTTCACCCGTTCCTGTGGCAATGGGACGACGCAGGGTTTGCGTGGACGTTTACGGCCAAGGGCTGGTTCAGCGCAGGCATCGTCTTTCTCACGTCGCTCTGGCTCTACGTCGTGCGATTCGCGCCATGGAATCCTCAGCACTCGCTGCTCCCGTGTTTCGTGGGCCATGCGGCCAAAAATCTGGCCGTGGTCGCGGTGAAGGCCGCGACCGGATTTATGGGCGGAGCGTGGTAATAAAAAAGCCGCGCCAGATGGCGCGGCTTTGAAACTAGAACCAACCGGCGTATCGCACCGGTGGATTGCGCGGATTTTACGGGACTTCGTAGACTTCGACGAGCGCGACGCCAGTCGTGGTGCCGGCGCCAGTGACTTGAGCGCTGTAGGTGCCGGGCGGCAGATTGATCAACATCGCGGCGTCGCGACCGCCCGCGGACAACGGGAACGCGCCGACCCTCGTGGCCGCCTCGTTGATCAGGGAAGCGTCGTTGCCCATTTCCCAGTTGTCGTTTTCCCGCACGACCGTGTCGCTGCCATTGCTGCGCACGAGCCGCAGGATCGGATCGGCCAGCACGCCACCCACATTGAAGGGAGCGTTGCCCAAGGTTGGACCCACGCCGCGGATCAGCACCTTCTTCGACGTGTTGCCGCTGACGACGAAGCCGGCGATCAGCTGCGCCGCCCCCGTGCCGACGACGCCACGAGTCGCGACGTTGGTCACCTTTTGCGAGGCAAAGGGCTGCAGGCTGTCCGTGTCGTAGAGTTCGACGAGTGCCACGCCGGTGCGCCCACCGACGCCGCTCACCTGCGCGGTATACGAACCGGGCGGGAGCGAAGTGTAAATCACGGCATCGAGGCTCGAGGGCGAAAGCGGGAACGCACCCGCTGCGTTCGACGGGGTGCTCACGCTCGCTGCGCCGCCCCAATTGTCGTTGGAAGCGATCATGGTGTTGCCGTTGAAGAGCTGCAGCTGCGGATCAGCCAGGACCCCCGGCACACCGAAGCCCGCGAGGGAGGGACCGATGGCGCGGATGAGGACCTGCTTCGGGCTGTTACCGGCGACGACGAAGCCCGCAATGAGGATGTTCGCGCCCGTGCCGACCTGGCCGCGCGTCGAGAGGTTGCGCAGGAAACCGTCGCTGAACGACACCCCGGAAGCCAGCGCCGCGGTGAAGGGACCGCCCGGACCACCGACCAGCGAGCCCGACAAGAAGCCGCTCGCCAAGTCGATCGCGCCGGTGAGGCGGCTGCCCGCGGGCGTCGTGACGTTGAACGCACCCGTGGTCGTGACCGTGCCGGCACCCGCATCGCGGAATGTGCCGTCCTGCACGAAGAGCATGATGGAACCGTCGCCACCCACGATGGCGGAAACGCTGCTGGCATTCCGCCCGGTGAGGCTGCCGCTGTAGTATCCGCTGAGGGAGGTGAGCGAGCTGGAAGCAAACGACACCACGCCGATGAACGTGAGCCGGCCGTTGTCGATCGTGCCGGTGACGCCCGTCTCGTTTGCCGCGCCACTGACGAGCGAACGGCCCACCGAGTCGAAGGACGCGAATCCGCCCGCGCTGTCGACCGTGAGGCCGGGGAAGAAGTAGGTGCGATTGCCTCCGCTCGTGGAGTAGCCGATGAACGCGGCGGTTTTGCCGCGGACGACCACGGCCGCGAAGCGACCTGCCTCGCCCAGCCCGGCGTAGCTGCCGGTGTAGACGGTGTCGCTCGCGCCGGCGGCAACCACGGCGACCGACACGACTGCGGAGGTGGTGGACGAACCGGAATTATCGAGCGCGACCGCCGTGATGCGATAGATGCCTTCCGCCGGAGGTGTGAAGGTGGCGGTGTAAGGCGCGGTGGTGTCGGCACCGCCCAGGGCGACGCCGTTGGCAAAGAACTGGACGCTGGTGATGGTGCCATCCGGATCGGACGCGGTGGCATTCACGATGACCGCGGTGTTCACGCGGACGGCTGTGCCATTGCCCGGGGAGGTCAGGACCGTCGTGGGTGCTTGATTAGCGGATACGTTCACCACGATCGGCGCGGAGTTCGTGATGTTGCCGGAATTATCCTGCGCCTGCGCGACGATGGAGTAGGAACCCAGCGCACTCGGCGTCCACGTCCCGATAAACGGCGCGGTCGTCGCGGTCGCGACCACGTTGCCGTTGGCGAGAAAGCGCACGGCGGCGACGGTGCCATCGACGTCCGTGGCGGCGGCGGTGAGATTGAGCGCCGTGCCGCTGGTGACAGTGGAACCGCTGCTCGGGCTGGTAATGACGGAAGTGGGAGCGGCGTTACCCGTGATAATGACGTCCGTCGACGCGGAGTTCGAAGAGATGCCGGCACTGTCGGTGGCCACGGCGATCAAGCTGTAGTTGCCGGGTGCGCCGGGCGTCCAAACCGCGGTGTAGGGCGAGGTCGTGTCCGGAGTTCCGAGCGGCGCACCGTTGATGAAGAACTGGACTTGAGCGATCGGGCCGTTGCCGCCGGTCGTGGCGGCCACCACAGGAATCGCGTTACCCGCGACGAAGTTCGAACCTGCGGCAGGATTGCTGATCGCGACGCTGGGTGCGCCGACGCTCGTCACGGTGACGGCTACCGGCGCTGTCGTCGTAGCGTTGCCCGCATTGTCCGTCGCGATCGCCGTCAGCGTGTAGTTACCGGCGGCCGTCGGACGCCAGCTCACCAGGAAGGGAGTCGTCGTGCTCGTGCCGATCAGCAGCCCGTTGGCGAAGAACTGCACGCTGGCCACGGTGCCGTCCGAGTCGGTGGCCGTCGCGGCAACCAAGACTTGGCTGCCCAGAGTATAACTGAGACCCCCGGCGGGGCTCGTAAGCGCGATGACGGGCGCCGCGTTGGCGCCGATCGTCACCACAATGGGCGCACTCGTCGTGACGTTGCCCGTGCTATCCGTCGCTCGTGCGGTGACCGCGTATACGCCGACCGAAGCGGCGGTCCACGGAGTGGTGTAGGGCGCGCTGGTATCGGCCGCGCCCAGCGCGATGCCGTTCACGAAAAACTGGACGGACGTGATCGTGCCATCCGTGTCGGCGGCGTTCGCGGTGAGAGAAAGGACGGTGCCCACCGTGAAGCTGCTCCCATTGGTCGGGTTCGTAACCGTAACCGTGGCGGGCGCGGAACCGGCGGCGGTAATCACGATCGGCGCGGAGTCGGTGATGTTACCGACATTATCCGTGGCGCGCGCGGTCACGGAATACGTGCCGACAGCCAGGGGCGTCCACTCCGTGGAGTAAGGGAACGTCGTGTCGGCCGTGCCCACCGCCACGCCATTCACGAAGAATTGGAGCGTGCTGATGAAGCCGCCGGGCGACGACGCGTTGGCGGTGAGGGTCTGCGGCGCGTTGACTGCGACCACCGTGCCCGCGACGGGCGCAGTCACGGCAACACTGGGCGCCGCATTGCCCGCGACGTTCACGGTGACCGACGCGCTGCTCGCGATATTACCGCCGTTGTCGATCGCCTGCGCGGTCAGCACATAGGTGCCGGGCGACGTGGGCGTGAACGGCACGTTGAACGGAAACGAAATATCTGGCGCGCCCACCGCGACGCCGTTCGCGAAAAACTGCACGCTCGTGATGGTGCCGTCGGAATCGGCGGCCGTCGCGGCCACCACGGAGGCGATTCCGATGGGAAGCGAAGCTCCTGCGGCGGGCGAGGTGATCGAAACCGTCGGAGCCGTCGGACTCACCGAAGCGACCGTCACGGACACCGCAGCACTCGAGGTTCGATTGCCCACGGAATCTGTGGCCACCGCGCTCAAGGTGACCGGACCGACACCGGTGGGGACCCACGAGAGATTGTAGGGGAACGTCGAATCCGTTCCCAGCACGAGCCCGTTCGCCAGGAATTGCACCCCCGTGATGATGCCGGAGCCGGCGGTCGCGTTGGCCACCAAGGTTTGCGCCGTTCCGACCGAGATCGTCGAATTCGAGGACGGACTGACCAGGACGATGCTCGGGGCGGTGCCGGCCGTGACCGTGATATTATTCGCCGTCGAGGTGGCCTGCACGCCGTTCTGGTCAAGCGCGGTCGCAGTGATGGCATAGCTGCCCGGGGTGACCGGCGTCCACGTAACGGTGAAGGGGAACGTAGTGGCGCTGCCGATACTGGTGCCATTCGCGAAGAATGCGACGCTCCGCACCGTGCCGCCGGTCGCGGTCGCGCTGGCAGTGACGGTCTGTGGCGTGTTCACCGGGATGGTGGAGGCGCTCGCGGGCGTGAGGACGGAAACGGTGGGGGGCGTCGTGGTGCCGCCACCACCGCCGCCGCCGCCACCTGCAGCTACGGTGATCGAGACGACGGGCGAAGTGGTCTGGGTGCCAACGCTATCAGTCGCGGTGGCGGTCAAGGTGTAAGTGCCCGCGGCGTTCGGCGTCCACGAAGCGCTGTAGGGCGCCGTGGTCGCGGTGCCGAGCGATGCGCCGTTCACAAAGAACTGCACGCTCGTGATCGTCGCACCCGGGTTGGACGCGGACGCACTCGCCGTCACGGTCTGCGCGGTGCCGGCATTCACGGTTGAAGAGACCGTCGGCGAGGTAATGCCCACCGATGGCGCGGCGTTGATTGCGACCGCGATATTGGGCGAGACGCCGAGATTGCCGAAACTATCGGTGACCAGAGCGCTCAACGTGTAGTTGCCGACCGCCGTGGGAGTCCACGTCGCGCTGTAAGGAAACGCGCTACTCGAGCCGACGCTGGTGCCGTTGACAAAGAATTGGACTGTCGAGATGACCCCCGTCGTCGTCGTAGCGCTCGCCGTCACATTGATGGCCGTGTTGACCAGGGCGGTGCCGTTGTTGCCGGGATTGGTGATGTTGACCACCGGGGGCGTGGCGGCCGTGGGCAGCGAATTCGTGCGCCGATCAAACAGCACGATATCGCGCGCACCGTTGGCGTCCGGCGAAAGCTGATTGGTAGTCGTGTGAAACAGCCCGGGCGCGCCCTCCGCATCCGTCGGATACGCCACCCAGCGGCCATCGGCGCTGATCACCGGGAAGATGTCGGACGCCGCGGTGCTCTGCGTAT
>JANPIT010000603.1:0-7591 GCA_031425115.1 Opitutaceae bacterium
CACCGGCGCGGTGGCTGCGCAGGCTCCGGCCTTTGCGCTGCAGCCTTCGAGCCAGGCGGTCGGTCCCGGCGGCAACGTCACGCTCACCGCTAATGCCACCGGTTCGCCGGCGCCCACGTATCAGTGGCGCAAGGACGGCGCGGTGATCCTCGGCGCCACCGCGGCGACGCTGGTCCTGACCAATGTGCAACCCGGCGACGCAGGCGATTATTCAGTGACCGCGACGAATGCCTCCGGGAGCAGCACGAGCGCGATCGCGACGCTCGCGGTCGTCGATGCCGCGGCGCGGCTGAGCAATCTTTCGGTGCGGACCGCGATGGCGGCGGGCCAGACGTTGATTGTCGGTGTGGTGGTGGATGGCGGTCCGCGCAGTGTGCTGGTGCGCGCAGCCGGCCCGGCGCTCGCGGCGTTCGGGTTGGGTGGCGCCATGACCGATCCGCGATTGGAACTTTATAACGGCTCGACGCTCGCTTTCGAAAACAACGACTGGCCGGGCAACCTCGCTGGGATGTTTACGAGCGTAGGTGCGTTCTCCTTTCCCTCGGGCAGTCGCGACGCGGCCTTTGTGCAGAGTCTCAATGCCGCGCATTCGATTCAGGCGCGCGGAACCGGGAGTGGCGTGGTGCTCGTCGAGGCTTACGATACGGGTGCGATCACGACCGCGCGGATGGTCAACGTCTCGGCGCGCAATCGTGTCGGCACCGGAGACGACATCCTGATCGCGGGTTTCAACATCACGGGCGCCGGTCCCAAGCAGCTCTTGATCCGCGCGGTCGGGCCTAAGCTCTCGGCGTTCGGCGTGGGCGGAGTGTTGAATGATCCCAAACTTGAAATCTATAACAGCGCGGGGGCAAAGCTCGTCGAAAACGACAGTTGGAGCGGCGCGCTCGCGGCGACGTTTTCTGCGGTGGGTGCGTTTGCGTTGGATGCCGGCAGCCGCGACGCCGCGCTCGTGGTGGCCCTTGCGCCGGGTAGCTACACGGCCCAAGTGCGCGGCTCAGACGGCGGCACGGGTGAAGCGCTGATTGAGATTTACGAAGTGCGATAGTTTTGGCCGGCGCGAGCACACGGGACCGGCCGCACGCGTCGCTCCGCCGGGTTCGGGCGAACCTTGACCCCTCGGCTGCCCTGCGAATCCTCCCGCATGGCAGGCGCCCCAACGCCTGTCGGCATGCGCATCCTCGTTATCGAAGACGAACGCCAACTGGCGGGTCACATTACTCGGGCCCTTTCGCGGCACGGCCACTGCCTCGCCGCGGTCCACGATGGCGCCGAGGGGCTGGGGGCCGCGATTGCCGATCCACCCGATCTCGTCTTGCTCGATCTCAACCTGCCTGGTCTCGACGGCCTCACCGTGCTGGAGCGACTGCGCGCGGCGCAATCACCGGCCCGCGTGCTGGTGCTCACGGCGCGCGGCGAGGTGGGCGACCGGATCAAGGGGCTTCACGCGGGCGCCGACGATTACCTCGCGAAGCCGTTCTCGATGGACGAACTCGTGGCCCGCGTCGAAGCGCTGGGTCGCCGCGGCATGACGACCGCCGCCTCCGATCTGCTCAAAGTCGCCGACCTGCACATGGATGTCCGGCATCGGCGCGTCACGCGCTCCGGAAAACCCATCGCGCTCTCGCCGCGCGAATTCGACGTATTGCAGGTGCTCATGCAGGAGCCCGGGCGGCCATTTTCGCGGACGGAGCTCTGCGAGCGCGTGTGGCAGCGTGACCACGAATATGATACACGCACCGTGGAAATTTTCATCACCCGCCTCCGCAAGAAAATCGACTCCACGTTTCCGATTCCACTGATCCACACGCTGCGGGGCATTGGCTACGCGATCCGACCGCCGGAATGAATCACTCGCAAACCAGCTCCGCCGGTAGATCCCGGGCCACTGCGGAATATCTTCGAGCCGTGATGGCCGTGGCCATCGCGGTCGTGATGTATCCCACACTCTCTGCGGCGACGATCGAAGGCCGGGTGACGCTGCCAAAGGCCCGCGCCACGCCGGTGGTAAACCAGCGCTATGCCGTCGTCGCCCAGGCCGGTGTGCTTTCGACGAACCCGCCGCTCGCCGTCGTTTATCTCGAAGGCAAGTTCCCGCGGCCGGTCACGCCACCCGTCGCCGAAATGACGCAGAAAGACCTCACGTTCTTTCCCGCGCTGCTGCCGGTGCAGGTGAATACGCGCGTGGCGTTTCCGAATCTCGACGACACCTATCACAATATCTTCTCGTTTTCTCCGCCGAAGCGTTTCGATCTCGGCCGCTACCTCGCGGATGAGCGTCCCGCACCGTCCGTGCTCTTCGATGTGCCCGGCCTCGTCACCTTGCGTTGCGATATCCACGAACACATGCGCGCGCTGATCCTCGTGCTCGACACTCCGCACTTTGTCGTCACCAAGGCGGATGGGAGCTTTCAGCTGCGCAACGTGCCGGCGGGCCGATTCGTGCTGAAGGCGTGGATCGACAGCAAGACGACGAAAGACGCGCCGGTGGACTTGCAGGAAGACACCGCGCTGCGCCTGGACTTTCCGTGAGCACCCTGGCGGTCAAGCGCTCGTCCCTGGCCATCCAGCCTTCGTCGCCCGGGCGCGTCGCCGGTTTTCGAACCAAGGTCCTCGTCGCGATGATGCTCGTGGTGTCGGCCGTCACGGCGGTCGCGCTCTATTTCGCGCAGCGCAATCTCACCGAGAACGTGCAACGGGATCTGGAGCGCGAGTTTCACGGGGAGCTCGATGCGCTGCACAAAGTCCGCGAGATCCGCCAGAGCGCCTTGCGCGAGCGCTGCCGCGCGCTGGTGCGGAAGTCGCGCATCCACGCGGCGCTCGAGGATAACGCGGAAGACCGGCTGTATCCAAGCGCGGCGGACGAGTTGCGCGATGTGATGCAGCGGCGGAACGACGCCACGCCGGATGCCGCCGCGGATGCGTTGCAGGCGCGATTTTTTCGCTTTCTCGACCGTCACGGCGCGGTGATTCCCCTCGACCCACCCGATGGCCGATTGGCGGATGTCGCGGCGCGTCTTTCCGCCGCCGAGGTGGCGCAGCTCCGATTGCCGTCGACCCCGGAGCGGGAGCAAATCGGATTCATCGAGCACAGCTCGCGGGCCTTCGGGTCCGCGCTCGCCGAAGTCATCACTCTGCCGATTCGCTCGACGGATAGCGGCGAGGTGATCGGGGGCCTTGCACTGGGATTCAAGCCATTCGAATTCGAGGGACGCCGGCACAGCGGAATCTGGCTGAAGGGAAAGCTGCATTCGACGTCGCTCAGCGCGGGCGTGGCAGAGGCCGTGGAAGTCGTCATGAGCGCGCCACACCCCGCCGCGCCGCCCGAAATTGCGCAGCGCCTCGAGGTGACGGGGACGCTTTTCCTGATGTTCGCGCGGCAACTGAACCCCGGCTCCCAGTTTCCTTTGGCCTATGAAGTCTGCGTGTTTCCGCTGGCGGATCTCATCGCGCGCCAGCGGCAGCTCCGCTGGCAGGTCTTGGGCGCCGGCGGCATGCTGCTGCTCGTTGGCCTTGCAGCGAGCCACTTTGCAGCGGTGCGACTCTCGGCGCCCGTTGAGAAACTCGCCGTCGATTCGGAGCGTTCGGCGCGCTTTTCCGCCGATGCTTCGCACCAGCTGAAGACACCCGTCACGGTGCTGCGGGCCGGCCTGGAAGAGCTGCTGGCGCGCGACAGTCTCACGGCAGAAGAATGCGATCAGGTCTCGGCCTTGATTCACCAGACTTACCGTCTCTCGACCCTGATCGAAGACTTGCTGCTGCTGTCGCGCATGGACGCCGGTCGCGTGCAGATCGAGGCCGGTCCGGTGAACCTCACGCAGCTGATCGAGGCCTCGGTCGACGATCTCGGCGCGCTGCCGGACGAGCTGAGTCTTGACGTGGAAACGGATTTTCCGCGTGGGCTCATCATTCGCGGCGAGAAACGCTACACGTCCATTGTGCTGCAGAATCTCCTGGAGAATGCGCGCAAATATAACCGGAGCGGCGGGCGCATCCGTGTGACCGCGCGGCGGGATGGTGACCGCGTGCAACTATCCGTCGGCAACACCGGCCGGACGATCGCGGCCGCGGCTCAAGCGCATATCTTCGAGCGTTTTCACCGTGGTGCGATCGGCGAGAATGTGCCGGGCTATGGCCTCGGCCTGAATCTCGCGCGTGAGCTGGCGCGCCTGCACCACGGCGATTTGCGACTGCTGATTTCCGCGGAAGATTGGACAGAGTTCGAAGTGACCTTCCGCGCGGCTGAAGCCGCGGTGGCGCTGGGAGGTGAGCGGTGAGTGCGCGCGCGACGACACGGCTCGGTGGCGGCGTCCTGGTCGTGCTGATGTTGCTGAGTGTGCCGATGCGCGCGGCCGAGGAGCTGTTCGATCGGATTGAGAGTGCACTGACGTGGAGCGCGACCGACGATCGGTTTCGCGGGCGGGTGAGCGGCATGCTGGATCTCGAGGGATATTCGTTTCCCCAACCCGCGCCGATGTTGCTGCGCACGCGCGGCCACGCGTTGTTCGTGCCGAGGCTGACGCTGTTTCTCGACGCGCAGTTTGGCCGGCAGGTCTACGTTTTTGCGCAGGCGCGGGTCGACCGCGGTTTCGATCCGGAGGCGGATTCGCTGCGGCCACGCCTCGATGAGTATGCGCTGCGCTACGCGCCGTGGCGCGACGGACGGTTGAATGTGCAGGTCGGCAAATTCGCCACGGTTGTGGGTAATTGGGCGGCGCGGCACGGCTCGTGGATGAACCCGTTCATCACCGCGCCGCTGCCTTATGAATATCTGACCGGGATTTGGGATACCGAAGCCGTGCGCTCAAGTAACACGCTGTTGCAGTGGTCCCATGTGCGGCCCGGATTGCCTGCGCGAGTCACGGCCAACGAAAAGCGACTGCGCGTGCCCGTGCTGTGGGGGCCGAGCTACGCGATTGGTGCGTCGGTTTTCGGTGAGTTTCAGAGGGCCACTTATGCGTTCGAAGTGAAACAAGCCTCGCTGTCATCGCGCCCACGCGCCTGGCATCATCTCGACGATTATCGGGATCATCCGACCGTGAGTGGTCGGGTGGGGTATCGGCCGAGTGCGATGTGGGATTTTGGGATGTCGGCAAGCGTTGGCACTTACTTGAGGCCCTTTGCGGGTCGCAGCACCGCACCGGGTCACGGCCTCGGCGATTATCGCCAGCTCGTGGTGGGGCAGGATGTGAGCTTTGCGTGGCGGCATCTGCAGATCTGGACGGAGATTTATGCGACGCGTTTTGAGATTCCGACGGTGGCGAATGCCGACACCGTCGCCTATTACGCCGAGGCAAAATATCGCTTCACGCCGCGTCTGGCGGGGGCGCTGCGCTGGAACCAACAGTTGTTCGCGACAATTCCGGATCGGTTGGGTCCGACGCGATGGGGCCACGACGTGTGGCGGATCGATGTCGCGCCGAATTACCGCCTCACACCGCACACGCAAGCCAAGCTGCAATACAGTCTTCAGCACGGTGACGGCCGCGCGCGGGATTACGTGCAGACGTGGGCGGGGCAGGTGACGGTGCGTTTCTGAACGCCGGTGGGGAGCGGAGTAACAGGCCCGTTACGCTGCGCCGCTTTCTTCACGACAAGTGCGGGCTATTTGTGCGGTAATCCCTTTCTTTGCCGTATGAAATTGCCCCCCTCGCTCCACCGCTGTCTTCCCTGGGTTCACTTGCCAATTGGTTTATTGATCGCGCTGCTGCAGCGCACACCGGCGCTGCGCGTGCTGGCGGGCGCGAGCGATTACGCTCTGACGTCGCGCGCCGGTGAGTTGCTGCGCGCCGCGGTGACCCTCGCGGGGTTGGGCGCGCTGCACTCCCGCGCAGGCGCGACGACTTTCGTGCAATCGCCCGGGAATCCGGTGAACGGCACCGTGGGCACCCGCGTCGAGGTGGCGTTCACCTACACCGGCACACCGAGCTCACCGGCGTCGTTCCAAGTGAGCGGGTCGCTGCCGCCGGGCTTGAGCTTCGTGCCCGCACCCCAAGGGGGCACCATCCGCTCCGGCACGCCCGTAATCACGGGCATTCCGACCCAAGCGGGCAATTTCACCGTCTCGGTGCAGGGTTTCAATTCCGCAGGTCTGACCAACGGCGTGCGCGAACCGATCAACTTCGTGATCACCGGTGGAGCGACCACGACAGCGCCCACGATCAGCGGCCAGCCCCAAAGTCAGTCGGTCGCGGCGGGAGCCAATGTTACCTTTTCGGTGCAGGCGACGGGCTCGCCTGCGCCGACGTATCAATGGACGCGTAACGGCGCCGCGATTGCCGGAGCGACCGGTGCGTCACTCACGTTGAACAGTGTCGCGGCGGCCAATGCGGGCGCGTATGCGGTCGCCGTGACGAATTCCGCCGGGTCCGTCACCAGTAACAGTGCCACACTGACAGTCACTGGGGGCGGAACGGGCGGAGCCGTGCCGGTGATTGTCTCGCAGCCGGTCGGCGTCACTGCCGCCACGGGCAGCACCGTGGCGTTGACGGTGGTGGCGACGGGCACGCCGGCACCGACGTATCAGTGGCGGAAGGACGGCGTGGCGATCGCCGATGCGACGGATGCCACGCTGCGTCTCGCCACGGTCGCCGGGACCAACGCGGGTTCCTACACGGTAACCGTCAGCAATAGCGGAGGCGCAGTCACCAGCACCGCGGCCCCCGTGAGTGTCGCAGCGGGCGAAGGCCGGCTCGCCAACCTCTCCGTGCGCACGAATCTCGGCGCGAACGCCACGCTGATTGTCGGTTTCGCGACCAACGGTTCGAAGAGCGTGCTTATCCGCGGCATCGGCCCGACGCTGGCGGCGTTCGGGGTGTCGGGCACTTACGGGGATCCGCGATTGGAGCTTTATAATTCTGCCTCCGTGAAGATTACGGAGAACGACGATTGGAACGCGTCGCTCACCGCCGCGTTTTCCGCCGTCGGCGCGTTTCCGCTCACGCTCGCGAGCAAGGACGCGGCGCTTCAAGCCGCACTCTCTGGAGCGCACACCACCCATCTCAAGGGCCCGAATTCTGGAGTAGTGCTGGTCGAGCTCTACGATAGCGGCAGTGGCACGACGCAGCGCCTGGTCAACGTCTCCGCGCGCAACCTCGTGGGCACGGGCGATAACATCATGATCGCCGGCTTCGTGGTCGACGGGACCGTGGCGAAGACATTGCTGATTCGCGCGGTGGGGCCCACGCTCGCGAGCTTCGGGGTGGGCGGCACGCTCGTGGATCCGAAGTTGGAAATCTATAATTCCGCGACCGTGAAAGTCGTGGAGAACGATAACTGGTCCGCGACCTTGACCGCGACCGCGGCGTCCGTGGGTGCTTTCGCGCTGATCCCCGGGTCGCGTGATGCGGCGCTCTTGATCACGTTGCCGCCCGGGCCGTATTCCGCGCAGATTTCCGGCGTCGCGAGCGGCACGGGTGAAGCGTTGGTCGAAGTCTACGAGGTTCCGTAGCAAATAATGGCGGGAACAATGGGATTGGCCGCGGCGTCCAGCTCTGTCCAATCTCCGCCATGCGCCTGATTCGCTCTAGACTTGTTGTCGTTTTTTTCCTCGTTGCGGCTGCGCTGCGCGCGCAGTCGAGCGTGCCGACGC
>JANPIT010000604.1:0-3803 GCA_031425115.1 Opitutaceae bacterium
GTGACCGCGAACGGCACCACGACGTCGCCGGTGGTGCGCGGCGCCTGGATAATGGAGCGCATTCTCGGTCAGCAGCCGCCGCCGCCTCCTCCGAGCGTGCCGGCGGTGGAGCCCGACATCCGCGGGGCCACGACGATTCGCGATCAGCTGGCCAAGCATCTCACTGAGGAAGCCTGTTCCTCCTGCCACACCAAGATCGATCCCGCCGGTTTTGCGCTGGAGGCCTTTGACGTGATGGGTGGTCTGCGTGACCGCTATCGCGCGACGGGGGTCGAGGGAGCGCAACCCGCGCCGGGTCTCGGTCGCGGCGGGCAGAAGTTCGCTTTCAGCCTCGCGCTGCCGGTGGACTGTAGCGGCGAGTTGTGGGACGGACGCACATTCACCGATGTGCGCGATCTGAAGCGCATGCTGCTCGACGACGAACGGCAGATCGCGCGGAACCTGGCGCGGCAGTTCATCGTTTACGCCACCGGCGCCCCGGCGCGTTTCAGCGATCGTGCGGCGGTTGAGCAGATCCTGGATCGGGCCAAGGCGTCGGGCTACGGCGTCCGCACGCTCATCCACGAGGTGGTGCAGAGTGACCTCTTCCTGAACAAATGAACGTCGCGCTTGAATGTCCTTCCGCCCGGGGCGAAGAATTCAGGCTGATGGCTGCATGCTGGGTTCGCGGCTCCGCCATTAACTTTTCGATCTTTTAGTCTGACTGCCCCATGAAAACCACCCCCGCCCGCACCGCCCGCCCTGTCTCCGGCTCGTTTGTTTCGACGCAACGCGCGCTCTCGCGGCGTCAGTTTCTGCGCAGTGCAGGCATCGTCTTGTCGCTGCCGTTTCTCGACTCGATGCTGCCGGCGTTTGCGAAGGCGGCCGGGGCCCACGGCGCCAAGCCCAAGCCGCGGCGGATGCTCTCGGTCTGCAACAATCTCGGTCTCTTGCCCGATCAGTTTTTCCCGAAGCAGACCGGCCGGGGCTACGCGTTGTCACCGTATCTTGAATACCTGAAGGCGCACCGCGACGACTTCACGGTTTTCAGCGGCGTCTCGCATCCCGACGTGGATGGCGGCCACCCGGCGGATATCTGCTTCCTCACCGCGGCGCCGCATCCGGGCAGCGGCGGTTTCCGTAACACGATCTCTCTCGACCAATACGTCGCGGAGCGGATCGGGCACGAGACTCGTTTTCCCTCGCTGACGCTGGGCGTCAACGTGCAGCAAGGCGCGCGCAGCCTGTCGTGGACGGGCTCGGGCGTTTTGATCCCGTGCGAGGAAAAGGCGTCGGATGTGTTCAAGCGGCTCTTCGTCCAAGGCACCCCGGCGGAGGTCGATGCCCAGCTGCGGAAGCTGGCGCAGGGCCAGAGCATTCTTGATGCCGTCGGCAGCCAGGCGAAAGATCTGCAACGCAGTGTCGGGGCGCGCGACCGCGACCGGCTCGATCAATATTTCACCAGCGTCCGCGACCTCGAACAGCGGATGGAGATGTCGAAGGAATGGGAGAAGCGGCCGAAGCCGCATGTCTCCACGCCGGTGCCGCTCGATCCGGCGAGCCCGAAGGAATACATGGCCAAGGTGAAGCTGATGTATGACATGGCACGGCTCGCCTTCGAGACCGACTCCACCCGTTCGATCTCACTGCTGCTCGACAGCGTGAGCTCGCCCACGATCGATCTCGATCACGAGACGAAGATCACGGACGGCTACCACAACCTGTCGCACCACGGTCGTTCCGAAGCGAAGATGTCGCAGCTCCGGGCGATCGACGGCTGGCACATGAAGTTGTTGAACGAGTTGTTCACCGATCTGAAGGCGGTGAAGGAAGACGGTGACACGCTGCTCGATCGGACGATGGTGCTTTACGGCTCGAATTTGGGCAATGCGAGCACCCACGTGACGACCAATCTCCCCACGCTTTTCGCCGGCGGCGGCTTCCGACACGGGCAGCATTTGGGCTTCGACACGACGCACAACTACCCGCTGCCAAACCTTTTCGTTTCGATGCTCCAGCGGATGGGGATCGAGTCGGACAAGTTCGCGACTTCGACGGGCACGATGCGCGGGCTGGAACTCGCTTAACGCGAGCCGGATTTCTACCGCGAGCGTCTCCCGTAGCGCGGATCTCGTCTGAGGTTTCGCGAAATTGAGGGCAAAGCACTTGATTGGCGGGCAATTTTGCCTCCACTTGTGATAGCGGCCAGACGACCACGTCTGGTTCGCGGATAACCCCCGTCTCCTTTCGGCTGCTCCTGGAGGCGGAGCTGACGTTCTTTTTGACCACCCGACCCTAACTCCAATGAACCCAACCCAAACCCTGTCAGGACGCTGGTTGATCGCGCTCGCGATTGGCTGGCTGGCAACCGTCGCTGCGACGTTCGCTCAAGGCACCGGCACCATCCAAGGCCGTGTCTTTAATCCCGTATCCAAAGAATACGTTCGTAACGCCGAGGTTCGCCTCGATGGCACCAATCAAGTCACCTACACCGAGGGTGACGGCTCGTTCACCTTTGCCGGCGTCTCCCCGGGCGCCGCGGCCGTCACCGTCACTTTCACCGGCTACAACACGGTTAAGGAGACTTTCACCGTCAGCGCTGGGCAAACCGCCGCGCGCGACATCAATCTCAGTAGCACGGCCGGCACCGCGCCTGCCGCCGGCACGGCCAAGGATGGCGTGGTGCAGCTCCAGGCCTTCTCCGTCTCGTCAGAGCGCGAGGGCAACGCCAAGGCGATCATGGCGCAACGCCGCTCCATGAGTATCACCACCTCCGTCGCGTCTGACATCTTCGGCGATGTGACCGATGGTAACGTCGGTGAATTTCTCAAGTATCTCCCTGGCGTCGACCTCGACTACGTCGAGTCCGAGGCCCGCGGTCCCCGCCTCGGCGGCATGGATTCCCAATACGTGGGCGTCTCTTTCGACGGCATGCGTTCGGCCAGCGCCGACGCCAACCGCGGTGGCGGCACGAACTCGCGCGCGACGAGCTTCGAGGGTTTTTCCATCACCGCCATTGAGTCGATCGAGATCAATCGGACGACGAGCCCCGACTCCGACGCGGATAATCCGGCGGGAACGATCAACATGCGCACCAAGCGCGCGTTCGACCGGAAAGGCCGGACGTTCGGCTACAATACCAGCCTCAACTTCAACGCCGAGGAATTCACGTTCAACAAGACCGCTGGTCCGCGCGATGGCACTTCCTACAAGTGGAAGCCCAATTACTCGATCGACTACGCGGAGTCGTTTTTCAATCAGAAGTTCGGCATCCTTTTCGGTGCCAGCCACGCAAATTCCTATACTGAGCAATACATCGTGAGCCTGGGCTACAACCGCACGCCCAACGCCAACGACCCGCGCCCGATGGTCGCCCGGCAGCTGAATTTCAAGGATGGCAACAAGACCATCTTGAAGGACGCGATGACCCTCACCACCGATTGGAAAGTCACGCGCAACCTCGTCCTCTCCCTGACCGGTATCTACACCTATACCGAAGGCGAGTTCTGGAATCGCGACTTCACGTGGGTGGCCGGCAACGACAACGCCAACGTCAATAACGGGCGCAATTCGGTCGGCGGTGACGGCATCACGACCATCATCGCGCGTCGTGACGGCACGGCGAATTCCGCGCAGTTGAACAACGGCGGCGGCACCTCGGCGAAACTCACCTACACGCGGACCTTCTCCCCGAAATTTGAATACAAGAACGGGCGATGGGTGGTGGACGGCGCGATGGGCTATTCCCGTTCGGTGAACAACTACGAGTCGCTGGAACGCGGCTTCAGCAACAGCGAGGGTGGCAGCGTCCCCAGTGGTTTCAC
>JANPIT010000605.1:0-6810 GCA_031425115.1 Opitutaceae bacterium
AAAATGTTTCAGCAACCCGCGCTTTGGGACATTCCAACTCTGATCTCGATCATCTATCTCTTCCCACTGGTCTGCTTTCGTTTGCATCAACTTGTCGCACCCGTGGCGGAAGGCAATTGGGATCTGGGTCAAAAGAGCTACAACCCTTGGTGGGGCAGCCAAGGAATCGCAATGAATGAAAGCTGGAACATGTGGCTGCCAGGACTTTCCCAGCCCCAAAAATACAAAAAGCCGCGGAGCCCATGCTCCGCGGCTGATGAACTCAGTCGCCAATCTAGCCCAAATTTTCGATTAGGTGCGGCTCGCGACCAAGCGGCCTTTCGCGACCAGATCCTTCGTGAGCGCCACGCGAAACTCCGAGTGCGCTTCGGCATAGGCGCCGACGATCACACCGACGAGATTGTGCTTCGTCACCAGGTCGTCGTCCTCTTTCGCATTGCCCACGCCCTGCGCGATCCAGCCCTTCGGGAGATCACCGATCAACGAGTGAGCAACCATCCGACCGCGGCTGTTAACGTAGACGACCGTCATGCCTTTTTTCAGCTCCTTGAAATTGATCGGCGCCACCACGATCGCGGTGCGGCTCGTGAAGAGAGGCTCCATCGAGCTGCCTACGCCCCAAAACGCCGACGCTCCCTGGATCTCAGCCGCCGCGGCCTCAGCCCGCTTCATCTGCTCGCCGGCCGTCACAATCGTCGACTCTGGCGTCAGCTTGATGATGCTCGCGAGCAGGCGCTCGGACTTGATCCCCGCCGCTTCCGTCGCGGTGACGGCGAGCAGGCTCACAATGAAAAGAACGGTTCCGCGGACGATACGGCTGAGGGCGGCGGCGAGGCGGGGTGAGTTCATGCCGTCAGCCTACCGGCTAACGGCACTTCCGATAATTCGGGCGCCCACGGATACGGACCTACGGAGTTCCGCTGGGGGTTTTACCTGCGACCAATCGGGTGGCTCGCTTTTTATTATCCCGCAGTGTCTTGCGACGCTGCTCTCGCTGCGCCCCATGAACACGCAGAGCCCACCCGCCTCAGGTCGACTACGGGCTACGGGCGCGACCGCCCCACACCTGCGGCCGCCGGCATGCGCCTATTTCGCCACGCCGGTTGGCTTGGTCTCGGCCACAGGCGGCGGCGCGAGCGAGGATGGCCGTGGCTTACCGTCATGCGTCCCCGGCTCCATGATCTCCACGCGTGTGCCGTCGATATCGTAATAATTGACCTGCCGCTTCCCGTTCACGCCCGCCTTCATCTCCGTCGGTAGTTTGCTCCCCTCGGGATATTTTCGCGTCGCGAGCAAGGCGGCCGCTTTCTCCGTATCCGGAACCTCGAGACAGATATGGTGCATCGTGCGCAGCCGGTCCGTCGCCGGATATTTCTCGTAGAGCATGAACTCCACATAGTCCTCGCCATCCGGCACGCGCAGATTGACCCAGTTGAGCGTGTTGCCCGACGAACTCCCGCGCCACGTCTCCTTAAAACCCAGAATCTCGCCGTAAAATTTGAGCGACGCCGCCAGCTCGCCCACCATGACGCCGACGTGGCTCATGCGCTGCGCGATACGGGTCGCGGGCAGGTGCTTTCCTTTTTCGCGCACCGTCCATCCGTTCGGCAGGTATTGCACGAACTCCACGCCGTTGCCGCTCGGATCCTTGATCGTGAAATTCTTGTTTCCGATTTTTCCGATCGGCGCCGCGTTGGTCGGCGGCAGTCCGGCCACTCCGCGAGTGCGCAGATACGCAATCATGGCATCCGCGTCGTCCACCTCGACCGCGATGTGGTAGAGCCGATCCGCGTCCGGCGCGACCTCGCTCCCGGGAAACAGCTCCACGCTCTGCCGGTCGTTGATCTTGATCCACACGAGCTCGTCGCCGGGATTTTTCCGCGGGATCGCATACGGCGATGCGAACCCCAGGAAGCCCTCGTAGAACGCGCGCGCCTTCGCCATGTCGCTGACAAAAAACGCCGCGTGCGAGATGCCCGTGATTTTTGGACGCGGCTGCGCCACGGCCGTGCCTGCGATCACCAGCAGGCCAAGAAGCAAGTGAGGGAGTTTCATGATTTGAAAAAGGGAGAGACTAACCTACCTCGCGACCACTGCGGCCGCGGGCAGCCGATTGTCCTTCATCAATGCCACGATCTCATTCGGCTCGAGCCCGCGCGCGGTGACAAAGAGCTCATCGATCTCGCCGCGAAAGCGTTCCGGATATTTCTGGCCGCCCGTCAGCCGGCGGCCCACCCACAACGAGTCGCTCAGCGACGGATTCGGGCTGCCGGCCGCGCGGAATTTGCCGAGGTTGATCGTGCTGCTCTCCAGCCGCCCATCGACATACTGCTTCACCTGCACCGGCGCATTCAGCTCTTCACCCGCGCAGAAATAAACCGCCACGTGATGCCAGCGCCCGTCGCGCAGCGAGGTCGTGCCGATGGCCGATCCGCCGCCGAAGTCCGTGCGCAAAGCCCCGAGCGCGCCCTCCTCGCGCCGCCGATTCCAGCTTATCTGCACGGGACGATGACTGAGTTTTTCGAGATCCGACGCCCAGGCCACCATCGTGTAGGCTTCCGACAACTGTGCGTCTTCCGGCACCCGCACCCAAAACGTCACCGTATGCGCACCCGCGCCCGACATCCCTGGAAAATAGCCGCGACCCGACATCCGCCCGTCCAGTTTCAGCGCCCGTCCGCGTGGACTATCCGCGCGCGCAGCGCTGAGATCCGCCACGTCCACCAGCGTCATCCGCAACCGCTCCAGCTCCACCCCCACGCCCATCGCCTCGGCCTCCGCCCCGTTTCCCGCCGGTTCGTCGAACGACCACCGCGCCTGGCTCGCCGTCGCCGCGAACCGCTCCAGCGTCAACGGCTGCGTGAAGCGCGCGAATTTTCCTTCCGTATCCGCCACCGCGGACATCCCGGACACCGCAAAACGCCGCGACTCGTTTTCCCGCAGCAAAATCGTCTCCTGCTCCCCCACCATGCGCGGCGCGGCCTCGACCTCGCCCTTCAAAACGAGCACGTCCGCCGCGCCCTTGCCGTCCGCGATCATCGTGAACTCCGTCCCCAGATCGATCACCTCCACGGCCGGATTTGACACGCGAAACCCAATCGCCTCCGGCGGCACGCTCGCGCGCAACGTCCCGCGCCGCAGCGTCGCACCCCACGCCGAATTCACCCCGAGCGAGGCCGCGCCTTCGAGCACGATACGCGCTCCCGAGTCGAACGTCAGCTCCGCCACCCCCGAGATCAGCTCGATCTGCTCGCCGCGCCGAATTTGCGCGCCCGGTGTGACCGCCACCGAACCACGCGACCAGCGCGCCTCTTTTGCACCGGTCACGCGCGCCACGAACTGCACCGCCGGCTGTGCGTCCGCCACCTGGCCGCCGCCCGCTGCCGGCCCCTTCCACCAGAGGAACACCGCGAGACACGCGGCCGCCGCAGCAAGCACCCACGCTGGCCGCCACCACACCACGCGCCCGCCCCGCGGCCTATCCGGCGCCTCGCTGTGCATCTCCGCCGCATAACGGTGCAAACTTGCCGACTGCCCCAACGCCCGCACGTAATAGCGCCGCGCCGCCTCGGACCCGCGCAGTAGTTCTGCCAGCCGCGCGCGCTGTAGATCCGTCAACGCGCCATCGACCACGGCGCCGCAGAGCGCGTTCAACTCGAGAATCTCGCGATCATGCAAATTCACGCCGCACCTCCCTGCGCCAGCTCATGCGTCACGCAATCGTGCAGCAGCTTTCGCAGTCGGTTCAGCGCCTTGTAGGCCGCATCCATCGATCGCCCCGTGCACCGCGCGGCTTCCGCCACTCCGGCGCCCGGCTCATACCGCGTCAGCACCAGCTCACGATCGCGCGGCGCGAGCTTTTGCAGGCAGCCGGCCAATGCCTCGTGGCGCTCATCGAGCTCCTCCCTCATGGTCGCGGCCGTGTGCGCCACCGACTCCAACAGATCGTCATCGAAGATGACTTTCGCCCGCGCAAATTTCTGCCGCGAATACCGAATCCGCCACCATGCGATCTGAGACGCCCACGCGACGAAATCCGAGCCCGGCCGAAACTCGTCAAACTTTTCGCAGATCACGACGCTCGTCTCCTGCAGCAAATCTTCCGCGTCATGCCGGTCCGGCACGAGCGTGTAGATATAGGCGAAAATCTGCCGCTGATGCCGCGTCATCAGCGCCATGAGCTGCTTGCGGCTTTCGGTTTCGTTGGAAGAGGACATCGTGACTGCTGCTGGGTAGGGCGAACCGTTCTCCGTGAGCCGCGGGTTGCAACCTAGTTCTCACTGCAAGCGCAACGACTCGGCGGGACGCCTACCTCCTAATGATTCAACGCATACGCAAAAAACACGCCCCGGCTCGCGCCGAGCTCCGCGCGCGGAGTCAGGTATTCCCGGTCGAACACATTTTTCGCACTCACGCGCACCGTATGCCGCGTGTTTTGGCCGGCACGCCAGTGGTAGCTGAGGCCGGTGTTGATCACGGTGAAATCCTCCGTCTGCACATTCCGCCGCGCATCCGTGGCAGTAGAATTTGGATACGCGCTCCCCGTGTAGGCCAAGCCGGCATTCCAAGTCAGCCCGGGCAGCCCGAACTGGCGAAAAGAATAGCGGCCGACGAAGCTCGCCTGATCCGCCGGGACGCCCGCCGGCTTGCGGCCGACATCCGTGGTCGCGTTGCCGTTGTAGACAATGCGCGCATTCACGGCGCTCGCGCTCGCCTGCAACGTCAGCGCATCGTTCACGCGCCAGGAGCCTTCGAGCTCGATGCCCTTTGAGAGCTGGGTGCCGGCGGCGATCGTTTCATTCAGCCCTGTCACGGGATCTCGCACTGTCGTCTTCACGCCGAACCGATCGATGTAGAAGCCGCCGAGAGTGAACATCAGCTTGTCCTCGAGCAGAGCGACTTTCACGCCGTAGTCCCAGCCACGGGAGGTTTCATTTTCCAAGTAAGGTTCACCGAGGCGCGCGCTCTGACCCGCGGGCGTGAACGACCGGCTGTGGCTCGCGTAAACCGACACATGACGCGTGAGCTTGTAGTTCGCTCCGACGTTCGGCGACCAGGCCGAGCTCGTATAACGCGACACCTGTCCACGCGTGCGCAGCGCGCCGCCCGCCGCGTTGAACTGATCACCGAACGTGTAGTTGTAGGTGACGGTGTCACGGCGGAGGCCGGCGAAACCGATCAACCGGCCGTTCAGCGCCGTCGTCTGCTGCCGCAGGAAAAGACCCTTCACATGCCAGCGCGTCTTGTCGTTCCGCGTGACGATGCTGAACGCACTGTGCGGCGGTAGCGTGTAGTCAGGGTTATCAAGCAGCACGCCGTTGATCGTGTAGACCCGGCTGTTCGCCTGCCGCTGCTGGCGGAAGCGCCAGTTCTGCGAGTAATCGAGCGTAAGCAGCGTCTTGTTCTGCAGCTTCCCGTTCAGCAGCGGGTAGTCTGCCAGCGTGTCGACCTGCACCGCTCCGCCATCTTCGTTCAACGGATCCCACAACACATTCCCGCGGCCGAAACGCCGCTGCACCGGATCGAATTGATCGCTGGAGCCCGTGTTGAAATTGAAGGCCTGCCGCCGATAAAGGAATCCGCTCGCGCGCGTCGACCATGTCGGGTTCCAGCGCTTTTCGAACGTGAGATAACCCGTCGTCGATTCGCGATCCTGCTCCGAGTCGGGGCCGCCCTGACTGAAGCGAGCGAGATCCGGGCGCAGCCGCGACGAGTAGGAGCGCGTCGTGAGATTGTAGTCATAGGGCACGGTCGAGGTCGCCGTCACCGCATCGCGCATCGACCACTCGAACTCCGCGATCACCGTCGCGCCGCCCGGAAACTTCGCGAGCACGGACTCGCCGATGAAGCGCTTCTTCGTGTGCGCGAAGCGCGTTTCCGAGCCGCTGTTTTCCGCCGTCGCACTGAAGAGCTGATAGAACTTCACTCTGCCCAGGGAGCCGAGCGGGCTGTTCACATTGGCCTCGCCGCGAATGAAGTCATTCGAACCCGCGGTGAAACGGAATTGCTGATACGGCGCCGCCTTGGGCCGCTTCGACACGAAGTTGATCAAACCGGCCGGCGACGTGGAGCCGTAGATCGCGGCATTCGGCCCCTTGATGATTTCGATGCGATCGGTGTTGGCCCGCTCGTTGAGCCCGAGGCGATAGAAGCCGTTGCGCAGTGTGAAGGTGCCGCCGTAACCGCGCAGGTTGGAGTTGCCCTGCGTATCGACGCCATTGAGCGAGGCGGTGTAAACGAGGTCGGCTCCGAGATCGAAGAAGTCGAAATCCTTCATGAACTCGCTCGTGATGACACTGATCGCAAACGGCAGATCCTTGATCGGCGTGGCAACCCGCGTGCCAGTCACGCTCTCGGAGGCGATGTAGCCATCCAGCGATTTTTCGGACACCGTGAACTCGCTCAGTTGGATCGTCGCGTCGGCGGCGGCCGCACGCGGAGCCGACTGCGTCCAGCCAAGGGAGGCCGCGCCTGCCACGATCGCCGCGAACGCAACGCGAACCTGCCGCCTCGTCGAGTGCACGGCGCGGATCATTTCTTCTCCTTCGTTCCGGCGCCGGCATTTTTGCTGCCACCCGACTTCTTCTCCCCGCCGGCGCCCGGCGGCTTGATCGCCGCGATCTCGGCTTCGTCGAGCCGGCCGTCGGAATTCGCATCGTAGCCCGCAAACTCGCCCTTCGGCTCCGCCGCAAAGGCCTTGCGCACCGCCGCGATCTCCTCGCCGTCGATCACATTGTTCTTGTTGGCGTCGTATTTGGCGAAGATTCGCGCTTTCGGTCCAGGCGACGCCGCCGCGAAGGCCAGCGAACT
>JANPIT010000606.1:0-1790 GCA_031425115.1 Opitutaceae bacterium
ACGATCTTCAACGCGCCCGTCGGCACGCCCGCCACCACGCAGGCCGTCACCGGCACCACGCCCACGCGGCTGAAGGAAATCTTCAACGGCGGCACGCGCTTCCGCGAAACCATCACCTCCACCGCCGCGGTGCTGCAAAGCTACTGGCTCGACAATCTCCTCGTCACCACCGCCGGCATCCGGCGCGACGAATCGGTGCGTTTCGCCCCGCGCACGAACTTTTCCTACGATCCGCTCCAGCCGGACTCCAAGGTCAAGGGCTTCGACGACTACAATGTCTACAGCTTTCCGAAGCTCACCGCCGCCAAGGAAGTGAAAAGTTACAGCGCCGTCGTCCGCTGGCCGCAGAAGCTCGTGCGGCTACCGCAAGGCACCGATCTGAGCGCGTTCGTCAACGTATCCTCAAACTTCACACCCGCCGGCTCGCGCATCAACTACCTCGGCGACCCGCTCAGCTCTCCGCAGGGCAAGACCCGCGAATACGGCCTCAACCTCTCGCTGCTCCAGGATCGCCTCAGCATGCGCTACAATTATTTCCAAACCTCCGTCGTCGGCCAGGGCTTCAATCCGCCGTTCAACTACACCAACGCGATCGTCCAGATGACCGGTTTCTGGATTTCCGAGGACAACGCGAACCGTAATCCCACGATCAATCGCCGCCCTGAGATCGAAAAGATCTTTGCCGCGCTGCCCTCGAACTTCCGCTCGCTCTACGGTTTCACCTACACCGGCTCCGCCGCGGAGAGCAATCAGGGCCAGGTCGTCGCCGGCGTCAGCGGCGTCACCGATACCACCGACTTCGAGGCCAAGGGCCACGAGGTCGACCTCGTTTTCAACCCCACCCGCCAGTGGCGCATCCTCGCAAACTTCGCGAAGCAGCAGACGGTGCAGACCAACATCGCGCCCAACGCGAGGGCGATTATCGCCGCGATGCGCCCCGTTTGGGACGAGCTGAAGGACCGGCCGCGCACGAACTATCCGACCGGCTTCGTCCTCGGCACCCCGCTCCCGGCAAGCGTCGAGACCGTCGGCTCGTTCGTCAGCAACACCGTCTACATTCCGTTTGCCACCATGCTTGCCACCGAGGGCTCTGCGGCCGCCGAACAGCGCAAATATCGCGCGAACTTCGTCACGAATTATCAGTGGTCCAAAGAGAGCCGCCTCGCCGGGTGGAGCGTCGGCGCCGGCGTCCGCTGGCAGAGCAAGCTCGGGATCGGTTACCCCGCCAGCTACAAGCCGGATGGCTCAGTCGATCTCGGGATCAACCGGCCCTACTACGCCCCGGCCGAAACGAACATCGACCTGAACGTCGCCTACGGCCGAAAGTTCTGGCAGAACAAGATCGACTGGAAGGCCACCCTGCAGGTCCGCAACGCCTTCGCCTCCGGCGACGATCTGGTGCCCGTCACCGTCCAGCCCACTGGCGATATCGCGTCCTACCGCTTGGCACCCGAGCGCCGTATTTACCTCACAAATACGTTCTCGTTCTAAGGCGTATTTGCAAAACTACCGTTCTTGTAGGCCAGCGCGCTTGCGCGCGCCCAGTCCGCGCAAGCGAGCTGACCTACATGATCCCACCGCCGCTCCGGCCCGCTCGTTCGCCTCGGCCCCTTTATCAATCGGGCCGTCATCCGGCGGCCAAAGCGCTTCTCGCGCTGTTCGTCGCCGCCACTCCAGCGCAGAGACGCCAAAGTTTCGGGACCTGTAGCTGGGGGGGGGCCCCGGGGGTGGGTGAGGTGTGGCCACCCCCAGGGGGGGCAGCGGAAAAGGGGCAAATGGGGGACCGGTTT
>JANPIT010000607.1:0-14938 GCA_031425115.1 Opitutaceae bacterium
GCTCAACCAGCAGGAAGTGCGTGATCTCTACGAACTGCGCCGATTGCTCGAAGGCCATGCGTTCTCCCGTTCGGTCCGGAACTTTGGACCCGCCGACATCGCCGAGATCGACGCAATTCTCAAACGCCAGGAGAGCCTCACAATGGGCGAGTTCATCCAGATTCTGGACCTCGACGAAAGGTTTCACATCAAGCTCTGCTCGCGGTGCGAGAACGAAGAGATCCGATTCTACCTCGCCAAGATCTGGAGCCGGATTCGCGTCCTGCGCTCGCTCGAGCGCGATTGGGAGGACTGGAACAAGAACTCCGTCAAGAGTCACCGCGGCATCCTCGCCGCCATCCGTGCCGAGGACTTCAAGAAGGCCCGTCAGTTGCTCGAGGACGGTATCGACCGAGCGGAGACGCAGATCGCCGCCACTGTCGCCAAGCTGCTTAAAACCGGCGAGTCCGAGGCGTCAGGTTAACAACATTCCGCGGATCACGATGGCGCCAACTCCTGGGTTACGCGGGCTATTTTGCGGCGCCGGTCATTTTGCCAGGATTCAACTCACGGCCTGGCAGGCCGTGCCCGGCGTGCGCATCGCGGGTCTCTACAATCGAACCCTCGACCGGGCGCGCGTGCTGGAGACCGAATTTGGCATCGAGCGAGTTTCGGACGATTTGGAGTCGTTGCTGGATGCCGTGCGGCCGGATTTCGTCGATATCTGCACGGCCGTGGAAACCCACCTTCCGCTGGCGCGGGCCGCCGCCGCGCGCGGCCTGCCCATTCTCTGCCAGAAACCGCTAGCTCCCCGCATCGCAGACGCGGAGGAACTGGTGGCGGTCTGCGCACGCCATGGCGTCCGCCTCATGGCCAACGACAACTGGCGGTGGCAGGGCTGGTATCGCGAGTTGAAGCGGCTGATCCGTGCCGGGGCGATTGGCGCTCCCCAGCACGCGCGCTTTGTTCTGCGGCCCGGAGACGGGGCGGGAGATACGCCGTATCCATTGCAGCCCTTCTTTCGGGAAATGGAACGTTTCCTGATTCTCGAAGTGGGCGGACATTATTTCGATACCATGAGATTTCTGCTCGGCGATCTGACGGCGCTGCACTGCGTGACGCGGCGGCGGAATCCGCGCATTCGCGGCGAGGACGCCGCGTTGGTGGCGGTGCAGTTTGCGAGTGGCGCGACGGCCGTTTTCGATGCGGACCGCACGGCGAGCACGGAAACCGTGCGTCCGCCGACCAATGGTCACGTGGTGATCGAGGGGAGCGAAGGCACGTTGCGCCTCGATGAGGCCGGCGAGATTTTTCTCCTGCGCCGGGGCGGGCGCGAGGAGCGACAAAGCTATGCGATCCCGGCGGGGTATCGCGGCGGCAGCGCAATTGCCGCGCAGACGCATTTTATCGCGTGCCTCGAAACGGGTAAGCCGTTCGAAACCGAGGGTGCGGACTACCTCGCCATCGAACGCGCGGTCGAGGCCTGTTATCGCTCGGCCGCCAGCGGGGCCACCGAGCGCGTGGAGGCCGCCGCATGAGCGCGTGTATCGGCCTGGTGCATGCGACACTCGCGGCGGTGCAACCGATGATCGCGGCGTTCCGGGTCTACGCGCCGGACGTGAGGCTGGTAAATTTTGTGGACGAGGGCCTGCTGCCGATGGCGGAGCGCGACGGCCTGACCCCGGCTGCCGTGGCCGAGTTGGAGCGACTGGTGGCGCGGGCGGCGGCGTCGGGGGCGGATGGGGTGCTGCTGACGTGCTCGGCCTACTCGCCCTGCGTGCCGAGTATCCAGACTCGTTTTGCCGTGCCCGTGGTGAGCGTCGACGAAGCGATGTTGCGCGCGGCCGTCGCGTGCGGCCGGCGTATCGGAATCGTGGCGACGGTGGCGGCGGCGGGTCCGACGACGGCACAACTTTTGCGCGACTACGCCGCGGAAGGTGGGAGCGAGATCGAGACCGAGGTGCGCGTGGTCCCGGAGGCTTTCGCGGCCCTGAAGCGGGAGGATGGCGCACGGCACGATCGGTTGGTGCGGGAGCAGATCGCGGACTTGGTGCCCCACTGCGATGCGATCGTGCTCGCCCAGATTTCCATGGCGCGCGCCGTGGACGGGGCGCCGGCCTTTGCCAAGCCGGTGCTGACGAGTCCCGCATCGAGCATCCGCGCGATTTTGTCCCGACTCCCATCAGTCCCTTCCGCCCGATGAAACTCGCTTATCCTATCGCCACGCCGGAAGTCCGTGCGGCGATTCTCGGCATAAAGGGCCCGCTGGCCGAGGTGCTGCCGGTCCTGCGGGACGCCGGCTACGACGGCATCGAGCCGTTCGTGGCGGATCCGGGAAAATTCGACGCGGAGGGCTGGGCAAAAGAGGTGGAGCGAAGCGGGATGTCCGTCGTCGCCGTAGGCACGGGGCCGCTGGTGTTCGACGACGGAATGAGCTTTACCGCGCCGGAAGAAAGCGCGCGTCGGGCCGCGATCGAACGAGCAAAAGCCGCGGTGCGGTTTGCGGCGCGGCTGGGGGCACAGGTGAATATCGGCAAGGTGCGCGGGGAACTCTCCGCGACTCAGCCGGCCGTATCATGGGGGTGGATGCGCGCAGCGCTCGCGGAGGTGTGTGCGGAGGCGGCGGCGCAAGGAATCGCCGTGACGCTGGAGCCGCAGGGGCGACCGACGATCAATAATCTCAACTCCACGCAGGGCGCGCTGGAGTTTGTGGGGGAGGTCGGGCTGCCGAATTTCGGGTTAATGCTGGATACGTTTCACATGGCGGTGGAGGGCGAGGACATCGGAGCCGGTTTCCGCGCCGCGGCGGAGCGCGGTGCGTTGTGGCATGTGCATTTCGCGGATACGGCGCGGAAGGCGCCGGGAGAGGGGAGCATCGATTTTGCCGCGGCGATCGCGGCCTTGCGGGCCGTGGGCTACGAGCGGGCGATCACGCTCGAGATCAAGCAGGAGCCGGATGCGCTCGCGGCGGCACAGCGTGCGGCGGCGTATCTGCGAAAAATGATGTGAGCCGAAGTAGTCGCACCAAACCATTTAACCACGGATTTCACGGATGACACGGATACAAACAGCGGGTTTGGGAGCGTCGCTGGTTTTCATCCGTGCGATCGGCGTAATCCGCGGTTCAACCAGTTTGTGGTTGAGAGGTTTGGTGGCGGCTCCGCTGCTCCCCGCGATTCGTGGTGCCCGGGGTGGCGGGAGGAGCGGCGTATGAACGCGCTTCAGGTGGCAGTGGTTGCCGGCAATGGCATTGGACCGGAAATCACCGCAGCCACGCAGCGCGTGCTCGAGGCCACGGAGCTGGAATTTGACTGGGTGCCGGTCGCGGTGGGTGAGGAAGCGGTGGCGCGAGACGGGCACCCGCTCCCTCAGAGGAGTGTGCGCCAGTTGCAGGAGATTGGGCTGGCGCTCAAGGGGCCGCTCATCGTTGAGAAACTGAAAGGGCGCGTGATCTGCACGCACGTCGACGGGAGCGAGCATGTGTATCCATCGCTCAACAACGCGTTGCGCCGCGAGCTGCAGCTCTTCGTGAATCCGCGGCCGTTGCGCGGGATGGGCGCCCTTTCCGGGCGGTGGGCGGACCTCGACATCGTGATCATGCGCGAGGTGACCGAGGATGTTTACGCCGGGATCGAACGGATGGTCGACGCGGACCGCGCGGAGGCGATCAAGCTTACGACGCGCCCGGCGGCGCGGCGGGTGGCGCGTTACAGTTTCGAATTTGCCCGGAAGAACGGTCGACGGCGTGTGACGTGTGCGCACAAGGCCAATGTGCTCGGGCTCACCGACGGAATGTTTCTGGAGTGCTGTCGCGAGGTGGCGGCGGAATTTCCAGAGATCGCGTTCGATGACTGCATGATCGATGCCGCGGCCTACGCGCTGGTGAAAACCCCCGGGCGCTTCGACGTCATCGTGACGTCGAATCAATACGGCGACATTTTGTCCGACCTCGGCGCGGGATTGGTGGGCAGCCTCGGATTGGCGCCGGGCGCAAACATCGGGGAGGCAGGAGCGATGTTCGAAGCCTCCCACGGTGCCGCTCCGGACATCGCGGGGAAGGGGATCGCGAATCCGGTGGCGTTGATTTTGTCGGGCGCCTTGTTGCTGCGGCATGTGGGCGCGGCCACGGCGGCATTACGCGTCGAGGCGGCGGTGCGCGCGGTGGTGATCGAGGGCAAAACGCTCACGCCGGATCTCGGTGGGAAGGCGACGACAGACGAGCTGACGGCGGCGATCTGTGCGCGCTTGCGCGGGAATTCGGGAACTCCAGGGGCCGCGAAGACCGCTGCGGTCAGCACGGCTGCGCGCGCATGATCGGCGTCATCGCAGACGATACGACGGGCGCGAACGACATCGGGGTGATGTTCGCCAAGCACGGCTACCTGACGCAAATCGCCACGTGGCAGGACGGCGACGCGCTGCTCGATCCGGCCGCGGACGCCATCGTGATCGACACCGACAGCCGCCTCGATCCACCCGAGCTCGCTTACAAAAAGGTTTTCGCCGCCACCCGCCGTCTCGTGGAACTCGGCTGCACGCCGCTCCACAAAAAAACCTGTTCTGTTTTTCGCGGGAATATCGGCGCGGAGTTCGACGCGATGCTCGATGCCGCGGGCGGCCACTTCGCGATCGTCAGTTTGGCCTTCCCCAAGAACGGGCGCCAAACGCTTCACGGCATCCACACCGTTCATGGCCAGCGCCTCGAAGAATCCGCGTTCGCCCGCGATCCGGTGCATCCCACGCGCGAATCGAACTTGGTGAAAATCCTCGCCGCGCAAACCCAGCGCCGGGTGGGCCTCGTCGACCTGGAATCGGTGCATGCCGGCGCTTCTGCGCTCCGTTCCGCGATCGATGCTCAGCGTGCCACGTGCGACTATTGCGTCGTCGACGCCGTGGACCAAGGCGACCTCGCCACCCTGGCCGAAGCGACCCACGATGTTGCGTTTCTCGCCGGTAGTTCCGCGCTCGCGGAAGAGCTGCCGAAATTCTGGCCGTCCCGCGCCGCACGCGATCCGCTGGGAGGCAGGAATTTCCCCGGCCCGCGCAACGTGCTCATCGTGGCGGGCAGTCTCACCCCTCAGACCAAGGCCCAAACCAAGGCGCTGCTCGCTGCGGGCGTCCCGGCTGCAACGCTGGATTCGCGGCTGGTTTTTTCTCCCGTCGAACGGACGCGTGAGATTGCCCGAGTGACGGCCGCTGCGCTCGGCCACCTCCGGGCCGGCCGTGACATCCTCGTGCTGGCCGATCAGACGGACGCGGTCGTCACGACGACGAAAACGCTGGGCGCGCAAGACGGGCTCGATCCGCTTGCCGCCAGCAAAACCGTTTCCGCCGCGCTCGCTGATGTGGCGCTTGCCGTCATCGAAGCGAGCGGCGTGCAGCGGCTGATTGTCGCGGGCGGCGACACCAGCGGCACCGTTTGCCGCCGGCTTGGTCTCCGGGGGAATTATGTGCTGCGGGAGATTGCCCCCGGCCTGCCGTCCGGACTCGCGCTCGGACGCGAGTTGCTCGTCGCACTGAAGTCGGGAAGTTTTGGCGCAGATGATTTTCTCATGACCGCCGTCGCGCATCTCAAATCACTGGGCGAACCCAGCGCACCCTCACGATGATTCCTCCTGGCTTGGTTGAACTGCATGTGCACACGTCGCCCGACGTGCGTCCGCGCTCGTGCGACGATTTGGAACTCGCGCGGGAGGCGCAACGGGTCGGGGCGCGGGCGGTGGTGATCAAGTCGCACCACATGCTCACGGCGGATCGGGCGCTCATCGCGCGCACCGTGGCCCCTGGGGTGGAGATCTTCGGCGGAGTGACGTTGAACCCGTCAGTCGGAGGCTTGAATCCTGCCGCGGTGGAGGTGGCGCTGAAACTCGGCGGCAAAATTGTGTGGTTGCCCACGTTGTTTGCGGTGCGGCATCGGCAGATGGAAGGGCAGAGCGGCGGCATTCCTCTCTTCGTCGACGGCCGGTTGGTGCCGGAGGCGCGACAGATTTTCAAACAGGTCGCCGACGCCGATGTGATCCTGGCGACGGGGCATCAATCCGCGGAGGAGATTCCCATTCTCGTAAAGGAGGCGTTCGCCACCGGCGTGCGGAAAATCGTCATCAATCATCCCGAGCACCGGGTCGTGGGCATGAGCTGCGCGGCACAGCGCGAATTGAGGAAAGAATTTCCGGTGTTTTTCGAGCGCTGCTACTCGCAGCCGGGCGCCAAGAAGGGCGACTACGTTTCGAACTTCGAAGAAAATCTGCGCGCGATTGAGGAGGTGGGAATCGAATCCACTGTTTTGGCGTCCGATGCGGGACAGACGGAAAATCCCTCGTGGGCGGAATGTTGGGAGCGAACCTTCGCATTTTTCCGCGCGCGGGGAATGCACGACGACGAACTGCGGCAGATGACCGCGGTGACACCGGCGCGACTACTCGGACTTTCCGCAGCAACGTTAGGCGGGACGGAAGAATAACGAGAAGCGAACGTCGGGGTTGGTGCGGCGCGCATTTGCGAACGCCTGTCTGCGGATGCGACCCCTCGAAGCGTAGCAGTCAACCTGCGCAAAGGTGTTAGCGAAGTAGACCGTGCCGTTCTTCAACTTCCATTGGGGGTTGATACTTAGAGCATTTTCAAAAATACCGTGGCCGCAAAGAGGCACAAAAGGCGCAAAACCAGCACGCCTTTTCTCTTTTGGGAAATAGGCCTTTTTCTTGCGCATTCTGCGCCTTCTTGCGGCCACAATTTTATTTAATCCGCTCTAGCGCCGGGAATGGCCGCAGCGCGGAGAAGATGCGCGCAAGGTCAGACCATCCGCGCGTAGCGCAAAAGGCGCGGCGAGAGCATTGTGGTGCTTGCAAGACAATCCTCGCGCCAGCTGTGCGAGACGCGCATGCGGGGCGAGCCTTCGGCTGTCCACACGGACGCGTAGGCATGCGCCGATTTCTTCGGTCGGGTGCGCAGGATGATTCCTTCGAGCAGCAGCCAGCGCAGCGGGGCCGGAATATCCAGGACGCACTCCTCGCCGGGAAATACCCGCAGGTAACGCCGCACATCGCCGACCGCAGGCGAGTCCGGCGATCCAAGATTCACGAGCAGGACAGCCCGAGTGGGCATGGCTGCACGTTACACCGCCTCCGCCTGCGTCGCGCCGCGCTTGATGCGGAGAAATCCGCATTTTCTGCGGTCCATCGGGGACGCAAAATTTGCGCAGCTTCGGATAACCGATGCGCGGCGGTCGCCGCGGTTTTCTGGCATGCTGTCGGTAGTCCGCATTCTTCCACCATGGGCCGCCTTATGATTCCCACTGTCTTTCTTGTCGGGGTAACGCACCGCACCGCCCCCTTCGGATTTCGTGAAAAGCTCGCCCTCGGGGTAGAGGGCGAGGCAGCGCTGGCCGCCGATTTGAAAGCGCTCACGGAGGTGCGCGAGTTCGCCGTGCTCAATACCTGCAACCGCGTCGAAATCTACGGTGTCGCCACCGACGAGAGCGCGGTTCGGGAAGTCGTGGCGAACTTCTGTTCGTTGCGTGGCGTTACGGTGGGCGACTTCGAGAGTTTCGGTTTCGTGCTCGGTGGGCACGATGCGGTCGAGCATCTCCTTCACGTCGCCTCCGGCCTGGATTCCCAGATTCTCGGCGAGACGGAAATTTTCGGTCAGGTGAAGCGGGCTTACGCCGTCGCGCAGACCCGCGGCTCGGCCGGACCGATCCTCAACCGGCTTTTTCAGAAAGCGTTTCAGGCCGCCAAGCACGTGCGGACAAACACGGGGATTACGACGGGCCAGGTGAGCGTGGCCAACGTCGGCGTCGATCTCGCGTTAAGCGTTTTCGGCTGCATCGCCGACGCGCGCATCTTGCTGCTTGGCGCCGGCGAGATGGCGGAGAAGAGCGCCCGCGCGTTCCAGAGCCGCGGCGCGAAACACGTCACCGTCGCAAGCCGGAGCCTCGACCGGGCCCGGGACCTCGCCAGCGCCCTCGGGGGCGAGGCGATTCCTTTCGAACATCGCGAAACGCAACTGAGCCAGTTCGACGTCGTCGTGTGCTCCACGTCCTCTCCCAGCACGGTATTGTCCGCGGCCGCAGTGCGCCAGGCGCTGCGGGCGCGCTCTTCTCGTCCCATGCTCTTCATCGATCTCGCCATGCCCCGCGACATCGAGGCCTCCGTGGGCGAGATGGAGAATGCGTTCCTCTACAATCTCGACGATCTAGCCGCGGTGGCCGCGAAGAACCGGCAGGCACGGCTGGCGGAGGCGGAGGCTGGCCGGGGGGAGCTTACCCCGCGCGCCCACGCGCTTTGGCGTCAGCTCCACCTGCAGTTGACCACTTTGCCCGGCGAGCGACACACGGCGCCGGGCGAGGGCGTGGTATTCCCCGCTGCACCGCCGGCCGGCGCGTTCGCCTGACGCGGGAAATACTTGTTTGCGCGCTGGCCGATGCGCAGTGGCGGCTACACCCGCCAGCTCTGCAGAATCCGAATGTAGTTCGCGCGCTCAAACGCCGCGGGATCGGGGCAGCGTTTCAAGTTCATCGCGCCCCGGAGCTGATCGATGCTTTCATAGCCGTGCTCCGCGAGCCAGACCTGCAACCCGGCGAGCAGCGCGGAAAGGACGCGCGGGCCATGGCGCAACAAGACCGAGACAATCTGCACCGCATGGGCTCCGGCCAGCACCGCCTTCACGGCATCGGTCGCAGCGTGCACACCGCCGCTGACCGCCAACGAACCGCGGAGGTGCGGCGAGAGAATCGCGAGCCAGCGTAAACGCAGCAGCAGTTCGCCTGGATCGGACAGCCGCAACTGCGGACTGACTTCCATTTCTTCGAGATTGAAGTCGGGCTGATAAAAACGGTTGAAGAGCACGACCCCGGCAGCACCGGCATTTTCCACCGCTTGGGCGAACTGTGCCGGCGCGGTGTGAAACGGCGAGAGCTTCACCGCGACCGGCACATTCACCGACTGGCACACATCGCGCACCGTCTGGAGCAGATCGGCTTCCACCTGTTCGGCTCCCTGCGCCGGATCAGTGACGAGTTGATAGAGGTTGAGCTCGATGGCGTCCGCACCCGCCGACTCGAAGCGGCGGGCGTAGTCGGTCCAGCCGCCGGGACGGCATCCGTTGAGCGATGCGATGACAGGAATCGTCAGCACGCGCTTCAGATGCTCGAGCTGGCGTAGATACCGATCCGGACCGAGCTGGTATTCCGCGAAGTCGGGAAAATACGACGTCGCTTCGGCGTGGCTCTCAGCTCCTGCTTCGACGTGATGCACGAGCGCGCGTTGTTCGGCATCGATTTGTTCTTCGAAGAGCGAGCGCATGACGATCGCGCCTGCGCCTGCATCCTGCAGTTGCCGCGCGATGTGGGCGTCATCACAGAAGGGAGACGCGCCGACCACGAACGGATTCTCGAGCGTCAGACCGAGATAGGGAGTGGAAAGGTTCATGGGGTGGCCGCGGGCGCGGGTTTTGGGTCGGATTTTGGCGTCGATTCGGCGGCCGCAGCCGGCGCACCCGCCGCCGCCGCGAGATGTTGATAGAGCCCGAAGCGTCGCCTCACATGGGCCTGCGCTTGTGCGGCCAGCTCGCGCGCACGGTCGGGCGCCACACTCTTCAGGATGCCGAAGCGTGTTTCGTTGGCGGTGAACTTCTCCAGCTCCACCTTTGGCGGGGCCGAGTCCAGTTTGAGTCCGGTTTCGCCTTGCTCCGTCAGGCTCGGATCGAAGCGGAAAAGCGGCCAGTAGCCGGAATCCACGGCGAGCTTTTGTTGTTCGAGCCCAAGGTGGAGCGGAAAGCCGTGCGCGATGCAGTGCGAATACGCGATGACAAGCGCCGGCCCGTCATACGCCTCGGCTTCGCGCAACGCGGTTACCGTCTGGCTATCCTTCGCACCGAACGCCACGCGCGCCACGTAGACGTGGCCGTATTGCATGGCCATCAGCGCGAGATCTTTTTTCGCCATGGATTTTCCGCCCGCTGCAAACTTGGCGACCGCGCCCATCGGTGTCGATTTCGATGCTTGGCCACCGGTGTTCGAGTAAACCTCCGTGTCGAGCACGAGCACCTTCACATTTGCCCCGGAGGCAAGCACGTGATCGAGGCCACCGTAGCCGATGTCGTAGGCCCAACCGTCGCCGCCGACGATCCACACGGATTTCTTCACCAGGTTGTCCGCCAGCGCGGTGAGTTTTTTGGCTTCGGCGGACTCGATCGTCTTCAGCGCCTCGCCCAACGCGACGACCCGGAGGCGCTGCGCCTCGAGGCCAGCATCCGTCGTCTGGTCGGCGCGCAGAATGTCGCCGGCCAGATCGGGGCCGACCCGGGCGGCGAGACGTTGCACCAGCTCGCGTGCGCTGCGGGCCCGCCGCTCGACAGCCAAGTGCAGACCGAGTCCGAATTCGGCGTTGTCCTCGAAGAGTGAATTCGCCCACGCGGGTCCGCGGCCTTCCTTGTTCGAACAATATGGCGTCGTCGGCAGGTTGCCGCCGTAGATCGACGAGCAGCCGGTTGCGTTGGCGATGAGGAGCCGGTCGCCGAAAAGCTGCGTGAGGAGCTTGAGGTAGGGAGTCTCGCCGCAACCCGCACACGCTCCGGAGAATTCGAAGAGCGGCGGCATGAGTTGCGTGCCTTTCACCGTCGTCGTGTCGACTTTCGCACGATCCGGATCTGGCAAACTCAGAAAGAAATCCCAGTTCGCGCGGTCCGGGGCCAGCCGCGGCGCTTGCGGCACCATGTCGATGGCTTTGTGGCGCGGGTTGGTTTTGTCCTTCGCCGGGCACACCTGCACGCAGAGCGAGCAGCCCGTGCAATCGTCCGGGGCGACCTGCAGCGTGTAGAGCATGCCGGGATGCTCCTTCGAGCGAAAGGCGGTCGAGGCGAAGCCATCGGGTGCGCCCGCGAGCTGTGCGGGCTCGAAGATCTTCGGGCGAATCGCCGCGTGCGGGCACACCAGCGCACACTTGTTGCATTGAATGCAAATCGCCGCGTCCCACTGCGGAATCTCCCACGCGATGCTGCGCTTCTCGAAGCGCGCGGTGCCGGTCGGCCAGCAGCCATCGAGGGGCATCGCGCTGACCGGCATCAGGTCTCCTTCATTGGCGAGCAATCGCGCCGTGACTTTTTGCACAAACTCAGGCGCACCTGGGTAGGTCGGCGGCAAGGTCACACGGGCCTCGATATCCTCCTCCGCGGGAATCTGCACCTCGTGCAAACCGGCGAGCGCGGCGTCCACCGCCGCATAGTTCGTGCGCACGATTTGTTCACCTTTTTTCCCGTAGGTTTTGGTGATCGCGTGCTTGATCTCCGCTATCGCTTCGTCCTGCGGTAGCACCCCGGAGAGCGCGAAGAAACACGTCTGCAACACGGTGTTGGTGCGCCGGCCCATGCCGCTCGCTTGCGCCACCTGCGTGGCGTCGATCACGAAGAGCCGGAGTTTTTTTGCGATGAGCGCGTTCTGCCATTCGCGCGGGAGCTTCTTCCACGTCGCGTCCGGCGAGTAGGGCGAGTTGAGCAAGACCGTCGCGCCCATCGCCGCGTAGCCCAGCACGTCCGTGCGACCGACAAAGTGAAACTGACTGCACGCCACGAAATCGGCGTGGCGAATAAGATACGGCGCCCGGATCGGGCGCGGACCGAACCGCAGGTGAGAAATCGTCATCGAGCCGGATTTCTTCGAGTCGTAGACAAAGTAGCCTTGCGCGAAGTTGGGCGTCTGCTCGCCGATGATTTTGATCGAATTCTTGTTCGCTCCGACCGTGCCGTCGGCGCCGAGGCCGACGAAAACGCAACGCCGCACCTCGGGAGCTTCGAGTTCGAAGTCCCCATCGTAGGGCAGCGACGTGCGAGTCACGTCGTCGAGAATGCCCACGGTGAAATGGTTTCGCGGCTCCCATTGTCCGATGTGTTCGAAAACCGCCTGCGCCATCCCGGGCGTGAATTCTTTCGAGCCGAGCCCGTAACGGCCGCCGACCATGCGCGGCGAGCCCGCGAGCGGAGAGCGCCCCTCGGCGAGGGCGCCGAGCACGTTCAGATAAAGCGGTTCGCCGAGCGAGCCCGGCTCTTTCGTCCGGTCGAGGACGCCGATCGCCTTTACCGACGCCGGGAGCGCGGCCAGAAACGATTTCACGTGAAACGGCAGGAACAGCCGGACCGCGATGACGCCCACTTTTTCTCCGCGGGCCGAAAGCCAGTTGGCGGTTTCCGCGAGCGTCTCGACCGCACTGCCCATGGCCACGACCACGCGTTCCGCCTCGGGGTGACCGTAATAGTCGAACAGCCGATAGCTGCGACCGGTGACAAACGCGAAGCGCTCCATCGTCTTCTGCACGATGTCGGGCAACGCGTCATAGAACCGGTTCACGGCCTCGCGCCCTTGGAAATACACATCGGGGTTCTGCGCGGTGCCGCGCAGCGTCGGCCGATCGGGGGTCATCGCGCGCGCGCGAAATGCCGCAATGTCGTCTTCGTCGATCACCGCGCGAATCTCGTCGTCGGTCAGGAGGGTCAGTTTCTGGACCTCGTGCGACGTGCGAAACCCGTCGAAGAAATGAATGAACGGCACGCGCGAACGATAGCTCGCCACATGGGCAATCAGCGCGAGGTCGTGAGCTTCCTGCGCCGAGTTGCTGCACAGCAGCGCGCAACCGGTGGCGCGGCACGCCATCACATCCTGATGGTCGCCGAAAATGGAGAGGCCCTGCGCCGCGAGTGCACGGGCGCTCACGTGCATCGTGAACGGCAGGAGTTCTCCCGCGATCTTGTAGAGATTCGGAATCATCAGCAGGAGGCCCTGCGAGGCGGTGAACGTCGTCGTGAGTGCCCCGCCGAGCAGGCCGCCGTGCACGGCGCCCGCGACGCCACCCTCTGATTGCATCTGGACGACGCGCGGGACTTCGCCCCACAGGTTCGGTTTGGCCTGCGCGGCCCACTCGTCGCACACCTCCGCCATCGTCGACGACGGCGTGATCGGATAGATCGCGATCAACTCGTTGAGCCGATAAGCGACGGAGGCGACTGCCTCATTGGCATCACAGGTGACGTGGTTCGAGTTCGCAGACATGCGGGAAATGGGGGCAACGGGTTTCGGGGGCGGTGCGTAGGGGACATCATGCCCGCAATGCTACGCCGCCGCTGCGCGCTTCTTGGCATTAGCCGGGCGCGAATTGCGGAACGTCCCGGAGTCGACGCCAATTCATGAGTAGTGCTGGCCAAAATGTGCCGAGCAGGATCAGCGCGCGCGTGCTACTTTCCGTGCAGTCCTTAACCCCCACTATCCATGGCCACGCTCACCGAACGCCTCCCCAACAACGTCTCCGGTCGATTCTACGTCGATGCGAGCTGCATCGACTGCGACCGGTGCAGGGATATCGCACCGCAATTTTTCGCGCGCGATCCCGATGCCGGTCTTTCATTCGTTAAGCGCCAACCTGAAACACCGGAGGAGATCGCGGAGGTCACACAGAGCATGTGCGACTGCGCGGCGGGCTCAATCGGTGACGACGGCCCAACCTGACGCGCCACGGAGCCGATCAGCGGGCGAATGCCACTCGCATGCCACCCGTGACGATTGCGAGCGTGAGCAGCGAGTTGATCGGCATCAGGGCGGCAGCAACGAGCGGGTTCATCTGGCCGATGACCGCGAGCCCGACGGCTAGCACGTTGTAGGCGACCGAGAAGATCAGCACGGCGAGCTGCGTGCGGCGGCGGATCGCGTTCACTTCGAAAAGCGCCCGCAAGCCGCCGATCCCGCGGCCGAGATAGTAGAAATCGGCTTTGCGCTCGAGGATGCCGCGGTGGATCACGGGGGTGCCGCGACAGAGCGCGCGGTCGAACGCGAGGCTGTCGTTGGCGCCATCGCCGAGCATCAGAGCGTCGTCGGCACCGTGAGAATCGAGCCACGTGGCTTTGTCCTGAGGTGACAGCTCACCCAGTGCATGGCTCGGAGGAAGGCCCAACTCTGCGGCCAACGATGCGACCTTTGCGTTGCGGTCACCGCTGAGGATGAAAATCGAAAAGCCCGTCGCTTCGAGTGCCTCGATCTCGTCACGAGCGTCAGCCCGCACGGTGTCGACAAAATGAATACGCGCGAGCGCCTCGCCAGCGCGTGCGAAGACGGTGCCGTCTCCCGCGCTGCGGTCCCGCCAACCGGCGCGCCCGAGCGACCACGCGCCGAGCTCGACGCCGGAGCCGACCGTTTCGCGCACGTCACCGGCGAGCGGCTCGATGGGCCCCGCGGCCAGAAGATTCTCCAACAGGCATTGGTTGATGGGGTGCGGGTTGTCGCGCACCAGGGTGAAGAGCGCGGCGCGTGCCGTCGCATCGAGGGCAGTCAGCGCTTCGGGGTTGTGCAGGACGGGCGTTTCCAGCGTGAGCGTTCCCGTCTTGTCGAACACCAGCTTCCTCACACGGGAAAGTTTCGCCCACAGGTCACTCTCGCGCACGAACACTCCGCGGCGGCGCAGCGCGACCGTGGCGATTTCGTCCGCCAGCGGAAAGGCGAGCGCGATGGCGCACGGACACGAAACGACCAGCACCGCCGTCACGACCGCCCAGGTCCGCATCGCGTCGCCGGTCACCACCGCCCAGCCGATGCCGGAAAGAACGGCGATCACGATGATACCGACGAGATACCCGCGGACGATTTTCTCGAGGAAGGCGTGGCGCTCGCCGACGCGCTCACCCGGTTGGAGGAGTTGGGCGAGCAGCGAATCGGCCCAGACTTGCAGGGCCTCGAGCCGCAATTCGGCGCGGCCGATGTTGACGGCACCAGCGGGCACGCGCTGGCCCAGACGAAAGACCCGCGGCTCCGCCTCGCCGTTGATTGAAGCGAGCGAGAACGTCGCCTCGGCGGCCTCCAGCCGCGCCTCGACGGGCACCGTCTGTCCTACCGCGATCAGCATTATTTGTCCGACGCAAAGTTGCTCGGGAGGAAGCTCGGTGCCGCTCGCGAGCCGCACGCGCTGCGGTTTCGGCTGCTGACTGA